>JAZUHR010000265.1:0-6698 GCA_045641825.1 Lachnospiraceae bacterium | reverse complement strand
ACCGCTTGGCCTCCGACTTCCTTGCATTTCTGAGGGCATCAAGCTGGCTGCAGAGACCATTGACAGCGGCAAGGCTTATGAGAAGCTGCAGCAGTATATCAAGAACAGCCAGGAATAATAAAGATAAAAAGGTACTTTAGGAACAAAGATGGCTACGATTTTAGATACAATAGCAGAATATGCCGGAGAAAGAGTAGCGGCAGATGAAAAGCGCATTTCGCTGCCGGAAATCATAGAGCTGGCAAAGACTGTAGACAGCGGACGAGAAGCCTTTGCTTTTGAAAAGGCCTTGAAGAAGCCAGGCATGTCCTTTATATGTGAGGTGAAAAAGGCCTCCCCTTCAAAGGGACTTATCGATCCGGTCTTTGACTATATGAAGATAGCTAAGGACTATGATGAGGCTGCGGCAGACTGCATATCCTGCCTCACAGAGCCTAAATGGTTCCTGGGCTCTGACAGGATTTTTACGGATATCAGAGCAGGTGTAGACAGGCCTATGATAAGAAAGGACTTTACCGTTTCGCCTTATCAGATATACCAGGCAAAGCTTATGGGAGCGGATGCAGTGCTTTTAATTTGTTCTCTTCTTGATGAGGCTACTCTCAAGGAATACCTGGACATCACTCATTCCTTGGGCATGTCAGCCCTGGTGGAGACTCATGATGAAGAAGAGATCAGGAAGGCAGTAGCGGTAGGTGCCCGTATAATTGGCGTGAATAATCGTAATCTCAAGGACTTTACAGTGGATTTCTCCAATGCAAAGCGATTGAGAAAAATGATTCCGGACGACTGCATCTATGTGGCAGAGTCAGGAGTTAAGGGCCCGGAAGATATAAAGGCCTTGTCTGAAATCGGGGCAGATGCCGTGCTTATGGGCGAAGTCCTTATGAGGGCTGAAAACAAGGCAGAAATGCTGTCAGCAATGCGGGAGGCGGCGGTATGAGTGTAGACTTCGGAAAGTCTCCCAAGGTCAAAATCTGTGGTCTGAAAAGACCGGAAGATATTGATTATGTAAATCGATTGAATCCCGATTACATCGGATTCATTATAAATTTTCCTTCAAGTCACAGGAGCCTCAGTCCTTCGGAAGTAATGATTCTTAGAAAAAATCTTTCGAAGGACATAACTCCCGTGGGGGTATTCGTGGATGAAAAACCGGAAACAGTGGCAGGGCTTTTAAACGATGGCACAATTTCGGTGGCTCAACTCCATGGTAAGGAAGACAGGGACTATATCGAAGTGCTCAGAAGTCTTACGGATAGAGATATCTGGCAGGCAATACAGATAAAGAGCATGGAAGATGTAAAAAAAGCCAACGAAAGCCCTGCGGATTTTGTTATTCTGGATGCAGGACAGGGGAGCGGTCAGGTCTTTGACTGGGAACTCCTAAAAAGAATTGAGAGACCTTACGGCCTGGCCGGAGGGCTTAATATGAATAATCTTCCGGAAGCACTGGAGACAGAGGCAGTCCTTTTGGACGTGTCAGGCGGTGTGGAGACGGACAGAAAAAAAGATTTTAATAAAATGAAGACTTTCCTGGAAACTGCAAGACAGTGACGGGAAAGAAACGAAAGGTGACAAGATGGAAGGAAAGACAGGAAGATTTGGCATACATGGCGGTCAGTATATACCTGAAACACTGATGAATGCTGTAATTGAGTTGGAAGAAGCCTACAATCATTATAAGAATGATCCGGATTTTCAAAAGGAGCTGACTGAACTTTTGAATGAGTATGCAGGCAGACCCAGCAGACTCTACTATGCGAAGAAGATGACAGAGGCTCTGGGCGGTGCCAAGATTTACTTGAAGAGAGAAGACCTGAATCATACAGGTGCTCACAAGATAAATAATGTATTGGGCCAGGCGCTCCTTGCCAAGAAAATGGGTAAGACCCGTCTTATCGCGGAGACAGGCGCAGGTCAGCATGGCGTGGCTACAGCAACGGCAGCGGCGCTTCTGGGCATGGAATGCGTAGTATTCATGGGTAAGGAAGATACTGAACGTCAGGCGCTGAACGTATATCGTATGAGACTTTTGGGCGCTGAAGTTATTCCTGTTACCACAGGTACCGCTACACTTAAAGATGCCGTATCCGAAGCTATGAGAGAGTGGACCAGCAGAATTGCGGATACTCACTACTGTCTGGGCTCTGTTATGGGACCACATCCGTTCCCTACTATCGTGCGTGATTTCCAGGCAGTTATTTCCAAGGAAATCAAGGAGCAGATACTGGAAAAAGAAGGCAGGCTTCCCGATGCGGTTATCGCCTGCGTAGGCGGTGGAAGTAATGCCATCGGTGCTTTTTATAACTTTATCGAGGATAAGGATGTACGTCTTATCGGCTGCGAAGCAGCAGGACGCGGCATAGATACCTTTGAGACTGCAGCCACCATCAATACCGGAAGACTCGGTATTTTCCACGGTATGAAGTCCTATTTCTGCCAGGATGAATATGGGCAGATAGCGCCGGTATACTCTATTTCAGCCGGACTTGACTACCCCGGTATCGGACCGGAGCATGCTTGGCTACATGACACCAAGAGAGCAGAGTATGTGGCTGTCACCGATGACGAGGCTGTAGAGGCATTTGAGTATTTGAGCAAGTGCGAGGGCATAATCCCGGCTATCGAATCGGCTCATGCTGTGGCACATGCCATGAAGATTGCTCCCACGATGGGGAAAGATCAGATAATTGTAATTAATATTTCGGGCCGCGGTGACAAGGACTGCGCAGCCATTGCCAGATACAGAGGGGAGGATCTCCATGAGTAGGATAAAAGAAGCCTTTAATAATAAAAAAGCATTTATACCTTTTGTGACCTGTGGTGATCCCAATCTGGAGACTACCAAAAAACTCGTAAGAGAAATGGAAAAAGCAGGTGCCGACCTCATAGAACTGGGCATTCCTTTTTCGGATCCTACAGCAGAGGGACCCGTTATTCAGGGAGCAAATATCAGAGCCTTGTCCGGCGGTGTCACTACTGACAAGATTTTTGACATGGTGAAGGAACTTCGTGCAGATGTAAAGGTGCCTATGGTATTCATGACTTATGCAAATGTGGTGTATTCCTACGGAATCGACCGCTTCTGCAAAAAGGCAGCTGAGGTAGGGATGGACGGCATTATCCTTCCGGATGTTCCTTTTGAGGAGAAAGAGGAGTTCGCGCCTACCTGCAGACAGTACGGCCTGGATATGATCAGCCTTATAGCACCTACCTCCGAAGACAGAATAGCAATGATTGCCAAAGAGGCAGAGGGCTTTGTTTACTGCGTATCATCTCTGGGAGTTACAGGTATGAGAAACAGCATTACCACTGACGTATCTGCTATGGTAAAACTGGTAAAAGAGGCCAATCCGGAGGTACCATGCGCGATAGGCTTCGGCATCTCCAATCCTGAGACTGCTGCAAAGATGGCAGCGGTATCCGATGGCGTCATAGTAGGCTCTGCCATCGTAAAAAAAGTGGGCGCTTTGGGAGAAAATTGTGTGGATGAGGTAGCGGCCTTTGTAGGAGAAATGAAGGCAGCTATAAGCAAATAAGATGAATCGCCACCTTGTTATTGGTGGACAGATTTGATATAATCTATGGGTTGTCAATGGAGACAACCTATATTTTTTTGTTTAAAAGGCTGTTAATTTTTACTTGGACAGGATGATATTATGAAGGCTAAATCAGGAATAAAATATCTTTGGGGCGACAGCAGTTTCTATAAAAGGGTAATGGTAATTGCTCTGCCTATAATGGTGCAGAACGGTATCAACAATGTGGTATCTCTTTTGGATAACGTAATGGTGGGGCAGCTTGGTCAGTCTCAGGTAAACGGCGTTACCATCGTGAATCAGTTTGTGTTTATTTTCTTTCTCTGCATGTTCGGCGCTGTGGGCGGTGCCGGTATTTTCGGCGCCCAGTTCTATGGCCAGAGGAATTATGAGGGCGTGAGAGATACCTTCAGATTCAAGATAATCATGGCAGCGGTTATTCTGGTTTTGGCGGTGGCTATATTGTGGCTTTTCCAGGAGCCGTTGATTTCTCTGTATCTGCATGATAATGAAAACGGAGATCCTGCAGCCACTCTCTACTACGGTAAGCTCTATCTGCAGGTGATTCTTATCGGTTTATTGCCCTGCGCCATAGAAAACTGCTATTCTTCTTCACTTCGTGAAGGCGGTCAGACTGTAGTGCCGATGGTAGCCAGCATTTTCGCGGTATTTGTAAATCTTGTATTGAACTATGTGCTCATTTACGGTAAATTCGGCGTTCCTGCCATGGGCGTTGTAGGTGCTGCCATCGCTACTAATGTTTCCAGATATCTGCAGATGATTCTGGTAGTGGCATGGACTCACTTTAATACAAGAAAAGTGCCCTATATGACCGGAGTCTGGAAGAGCATGCATGTGCCTGCGGACCTTATGAAAAAAATAATGATTATGGCCACACCCCTTATTATCAATGAGACCCTTTGGTCCATGGGTATAGCTGTGCAGAATCAGATATACTCCTGGAGAGGGGAGGACGTGGTCACTGCTTTTTCCATAAATTCGGCTATATACAATGTTTTTAACATTGCTTTTATTGCTCTGGGTAATTCTGTGGGTATTATTGTGGGGCAGCTCCTGGGCATGGGGAAAATGAAGGAAGCCAAGGACACTGCTTACAGGATAATAGCCTTCGCTGCGGAAATATCCATAGTGGTGGGTATGTTGCTCTTTTTCACAGCGCCCTTCTTCCCACAGTTTTACAAGGTCAGCGACAATGCCAGAAGTCTGGCCACCAGCATTATGAGAACAGCCGGAATTCTTATGCCGGTTGCAGGCATACTCCATTCCACATATTTCACCATCAGGTCCGGTGGTAAGACTTTCATTACCTTCCTGTTTGATTCTGCCTTCCTCTGGGTAGTGGCAGTGCCCATAGGCTTTATTCTCACCCAATTTACCGGTATGAACATTGTTCTTATTTACCTCTGCGTGGGGCTGTGCGATGTAATTAAAATCGTAGTGGGAGCCTTTATCATTAAGAGCGGTGTCTGGATGCAGAACGTGGTGGACTAGTGTTTTTTACGGAAAAATATACTATTTACTTCGTAAGTGCGAGATAAGAAGTCTTATTTCGCACTTGTTTTAATATTTTTTTAATAAATCTCGCTAAATTATGTATTCACATTTATTAATAAATACTTTATAATTGACTCGTTAGTTGTGAAAAAAATTTGTTTTTTGAGAGGAGATAAAAAATGGGACTTATTCAGGCAATTGTAGGCGCTGCAGGTTCTGCACTCGGCGATCAGTGGAAAGAGTACTTCTACTGTGAGGCATTGGACCAGAACACACTTATGACAAAGGGTGTTAAGAAGGTTTCAGGTCGTTCCAGCAATACAAAGGGTTCTGACAATGTAATTTCTTCAGGCTCCGTTATCAGTGTTGCTGATGGTCAGGCTATGCTTATCGTAGAGCAGGGCAAGGTAGTTGAGTATTGTGACGTTCCGGGCGAATTCGTTTACGATTCTTCCACAGAGCCTACTATTATGGCAGGCCTTAACGGCAAGAACATTAAGGGCGTATTTGCTACCATCGGTAAGCGTTTCACATTCGGTGGTGAGACACCAAAGGATCAGAGAGTATACTACGTAAATACCAAGGAATTACCGGGTAATAAGTACGGTACAGTATCCCCTATCCCGATTCATCTTGTAGATACCAATGCCAGAATCGATATGGACATCGATATCAAGTGCAATGGTGAGTACAGCTATAAGATCACCAATCCTATTCTTTTCTATACAAATGTTGCCGGCAATGTAAGCGGTGACTATATGAGAAGCAACCTTGAGAGCCAGATGAAGACTGAGCTTCTTACAGGTCTTCAGCCTGCACTCGGCAAATTCTCTGAGACAGGCGTTCGTTACACAGCCTTCGTATCTCACACCATGGAGATTGCAGATGAGCTGAACGAGGTGCTTTCTTCCAAGTGGAGAGATCTTCGTGGTATCGAGATTGTTTCCTTCGGTATTTCATCTATCAGACCTACAGACGAGGATGCAGCAAGAATCAAAGAGCTTCAGCAGGATGCTACTCTTATGGACCCTGCACGTGCAGCAGCACACCTTGTTGGTGGTCAGGTATCTGCTATGAACAAGGCTGCTACCAATGAGGCAGGCGCTATGACAGGCTTCATGGGAATGGGTATGGCTAATCAGATGGGCGGCATGAATGCAGCAAATCTTTTTGCTATGGGCGCTCAGCAGCAGGCAGCACAGCCGGCTCCACAGCAGGCTCCTGCAAATGCATGGAAGTGCGCATGCGGCACAATGGTTACCGGTAACTTCTGTCCTGAGTGCGGCTCACCAAAGCCTTTAAATGATGGCTGGAAGTGTGCATGCGGCGCTGTTAACAAGGGCAAGTTCTGTCCTGAGTGTGGTGCAAAGAAGCCTGTATCTGCAGTTCAGTGGAAGTGCGATAAGTGTGGTTGGGAGCCTCCAAAGGGCACAATGCCTCCTAAGTACTGTCCTGAGTGCGGAGATCCATTCGACAATAACGATATAGTTGGTTAATGAGGTAGACTGCTTCAAAAACCGCAGGATAATTTAAAATCACAAGAGGCTCGGGGAAAGCATTCTCCGAGCCTTTTAAAAGTAAAATATTATATATTTAACAAAAAGAGGACCGGAAGAAATGGCAAAGTCGGAGGCCAAGCGG
>JAZUHR010000264.1:0-4179 GCA_045641825.1 Lachnospiraceae bacterium | reverse complement strand
CCATCGTAGCCGAAGAGCTTATGAAGGCTGCAGATGTCCTTGAAAAAGTTCCGAAGGAGGACTTTGAAAAGGAGACAATGAAGTACATCAGAGAAACTCTGATTGCGCATGAACGCGTTATTTTTAACGGTGACGGCTATTCCAAGGATTGGAACGAGGAGGCCGTGAAGCGCGGGCTTCCTATGGCTAAGTCCATGGTGTACGCAAATGCTGCTTATACATATCCGGAGACTGTGGATGTATTTGGCAGACATAAGGTTTTAAGCTATGTAGAGCTTGCTTCACGTGAGGAAATCAATTACGAGATTTACTCCAAAACGATTAATATCGAAGCACGCACCATGATAGAAATGGCTTCACGCCTTTATATTCCTTCTGTTATCAGATATTCCAAGCGTCTTGCGGAGACCATCAATGAAATCAATAAGACAGGCCTTGGACTTTCTGTTAAGGTTCAGGCTAAGCTTCTCACTGAGATTATCGATCTCATAGAGAAAGCTGAAGAGGCTAAGGAAACCTTGGTTGCAGAAGTGGAAAAGGCTACGCTAGTCACAGAGCAGGCGAAGAAGGCGGTTTATTACTATGAGCATGTAGTTCCTGCCATGAATACCTTGAGAGCCACAGTAGATGCTCTGGAAGTAAGAGTCGATAAGAGATTCTGGCCGGTACCATCATATGAGGACTTAATGTTCGAGGTATAAGGACTTCACTTAAATATTTTTAGAAAGCTATAAAAAGAGAGTTAGAAAGAGGTTATATTTACAAATGATTCAGGCAAGCAATATTACACTTCGTCTCGGCAAGAGAGCTCTTTTCGAAGACGTAAACATCAAATTCACAGAGGGCAACTGCTACGGTATTATAGGTGCCAACGGTGCAGGTAAATCCACATTCCTTAAGATTCTTTCAGGCCAGCTGGAGTCTACCAACGGTGATATTATCATCACACCGGGACAGCGTCTTTCCTTCCTGCAGCAGGACCACTTCAAGTACGATGCATATACAGTACTTGATACAGTAATCATGGGCAATAAGCGCCTTTACGATATCATGAAGGAAAAGGATGCCATCTATGCCAAGGAAGATTTTACCGAGGAGGATGGTATCAAGGCATCCGAACTGGAGACAGAGTTCGCCGAGATGGATGGTTGGACTGCAGAAAGTGACGCAGCTACCCTTCTTAACGGACTGGGTGTACCGGATGAATATCACTATCAGCAGATGGCGGATCTTACAGGCCCATTAAAGGTTAAGGTTCTTTTAGCTCAGGCGCTTTTCGGTAATCCCGATATCCTGCTTCTGGACGAGCCTACCAACCATCTGGATCTGGATGCTATTGCATGGCTTGAAGAATTCCTCATTAATTTTGACAATACAGTCATCGTAGTTTCCCATGACAGATACTTCCTTAACAAGGTTTGTACTCATATCGCTGATATTGACTATGCAAAGATTCAGCTTTATGCCGGCAACTACGACTTCTGGTACGAGTCCTCACAGCTGATGGTTCGTCAGATGAAGGAAGCCAATAAGAAGAAGGAAGAGAAGATTAAGGAGCTGCAGGAGTTCATTCAGAGATTCTCTGCTAATGCTTCCAAGTCGAAGCAGGCTACATCACGTAAGCGTGCTCTGGAAAAAATCGAGCTTGATGAGATCAGACCTTCCAGCAGAAAGTACCCATACATCGACTTCAGACCTGCCCGCGAGATTGGTAACGAAGTACTGGAAATTAAGCACCTCTCCAAGTCCATTAACGGCGTAAAGATTCTGGATGACATCAATATGGTAGTTGGGCGTAATGACAAAATTGCCTTTGTCGGCGGTAATACCATTGCGGCTACCACACTTTTCAAAATTCTTATGGGTGAGATGGAGCCGGATTCAGGTTCCTTCAAGTGGGGTATCACCACCTCACAGAGCTATTTCCCTAAGGATAATACAGAGATTTTCGCAGGAAGTGAAAATATCGTTGAGCATCTGATGCCTTATTCACCTGTGGACGATGTTACTTATGTACGTGGTTTCCTGGGCCGTATGCTTTTCGCAGGCGAGGAAGGCGTTAAGAAGGTTAACGTCCTCTCCGGTGGTGAGAAAGTAAGAGTTATGCTTTCAAAGATGATGATTCAGGCAGGCAACGTACTTGTTATGGATGAGCCTACCAACCATCTGGACATGGAGAGCATCACATCTCTTAACAATGCCCTTATCAAATTCCAGGGAGTGGTTCTTTTTACAGCACTTGACCATCAGTTTATTCAGACTGTTGCCAACCGTATTGTGGAAATCGTACCGGGCGGCAGCATGATAGATAAGATTACTACTTACGATGATTACCTTGAAAGCGATGAACTGGCCAGAAAGCGTCAGGTACTTACTTCTGAAGTAGAAGAGGAAGACTAATAAAAGGAATGCTTTTTTAGGAAAGCAAAGGATAATAAATGAAGCAGAAAAGATACTGTAATCAAAAGCTCTTGGACTACTACAGACCTTTCCCCGGAGCAGTCATTAGAGAAAAGGGCCTTCTCTTTTCCCTTAGTGCACCCGGTGGAAAAGAAGTTTTCTTACGTCTTTTTGACAAAAAAGGAGAGAAAATATCTGAGATAGCAGCTGTGAGAGACAAGCAGTATCTTTTTTCTGCCTTTGTAGAATACAAGGATCTGCAGGAAGTGTATTCCTATGATTATCTGGTAGATGGCATCAGGAAAAACGATCCAAATGCTTATGGTATTACAGGACGTGGGAATTTCGGAGAGATGGCGGTAGATGACTATGTAAGAGCTATTTTACCGGATATTGGCCTGCCGGAGCCGGACATCTATGATAAGCATCCTGAAAAGGAACTGGTCCTCTATAAGCTTCATATAAGAAGCTTTACCATGGGGCAGGGAGCACGTGTTAAGCATCCCGGCACCTTTAGTGGAGTCGCTGAAAAAGCACCATATCTTAAGAAACTCGGCGTTACAGGAGTTATGCTTCAGCCGGTTTTTGACTTCTGTGAGACCATGCGCGACATGCGGATAAATCAGTGGGGCTACAATTGTAGAAAAAGCTTTCTTTTTGCACCTAAGGCTAGCTTTGCACAGGAGGAGTCGAAGGCTCAGCGGGAGTTCTTTGATATGGTTCAGACCTTCCATAAAAACGGAATTGACGTATATATGGAGCTGGTGGAATCCGATATTTCCACAGACGTCTGGACCCTTAAAAGTGCAATGAGATTCTATGCTAATATTTACGGTGTGGACGGCTTCAGGGTAAATGACTACATGGTGAATTTGCAGGAGCTTTCCGTAGACCCGGCCCTCAGTAACTGTCGTATTTTCGCCGGAAGGAGTGAGGCCGGAGCACTTGCCTACGGTGAAAATTTCAGGAACGACTGCCGTAGATTTTTAAAGGGTGATGAAGGTATGACAGCCTTTATTGCTGCAGATCTTAAGGACAGAAGTACACCAAGAGTTTCATATATTGCTGACAATAACGGCTTTACACTGCATGACCTCTTCACCTATGACTACAAGCATAATGAGGAAAACGGTGAGAACGGCAAGGATGGTACTGATTTCAATTTCTCCTGGAACTGTGGTATAGAGGGTGAGACCAACAATAAAAAAATAAATAAACTCAGACTTAAGTGCATGAAAAATGCTTTGGTGGCTACACTTTTGTCAGGCGGTACCCCTATGCTTTTATTCGGTGACGAGATGGGACACAGCAAGAAGGGAAACAATAACTCCTTCTGTCAGGACAACGAAATCTCCTATATAGACTGGGATATATTAAAGAAAAACAGGGAGTTGTACGACTTCTGTAGAAATTTGATTGACTTTAGGCTTTCCCATCCAATTTTCAATATGAAGAGACAGCTTCACGAGTCGGATTTTGCTGCTGTGGGTATGCCCGAAGTATCTGTGCATTCCGAGGAGCCATGGAGAATGGACTACAGTCCCTACAAGCGTCTTATTGCCTTCTACTTTGCTGGAAAATACGCGAAAATGGACCTGATGAACTATGAAAAGGACTATTATCTGGTCTACAATATGCACTGGGAGAGCCATGAATGCGCGATTCCTGTGTCTGACCGTCAGGGGGAGATTGTTTTTGATACTGATGATAAGAAAAAAGCCGGACTTACAGTATCTGATAGGATAACTGTGGCAGCGAGATCTATAGGACTTATCGCTA
>JAZUHR010000263.1:0-8833 GCA_045641825.1 Lachnospiraceae bacterium | reverse complement strand
AAACTCTCGTAGTAACTGTCAGATAGTACATATAATCCTCATCACTCAGATTTGTAATGTCCAAACTTGCAAGTTTACTTGTGTAATCTGAATACTCTGTAAGTAACTTTAGGTAATCTGCATACATTGCCATTATATTATCAGACTTCTCGTATTTCACCATGAAATCTATATATGAGTCTATGAATGCCTCATATTCATCCAGGAATTCCCTCACCGATGCCGACCCGGATGAATTTGGATTATTGTTAGTTGGGTATTTACTCACACTTCCGGAATACTTGTCCACAAGTTTTTTCAAGGTGTCTATTGTCTGAATCGCTCCGTCATCATTAACCTTTAAAAAACGCTCATTGTCCCAGGTTTCGCTATCGGAAATGAAGTCCATTTCCTTGCTGCCCGGATTGTATTTTGCTGTCACTACGCATATCATAAATTCCAAGATAATTGTTACTGACTTGTCGTCGGCCACCCATTGGTTTCCATCAAACAGTTTGTTCCATCCGGACCAATAATATGTCGCTGTTCCATCTTCATGCACTACAAAGGCACTACCATTGCATCCAACATACGTTCCAATTGGATTAAATTTCTGAACATCCTCTGCAGGTTTCAGATTATCACCGCTTTCAACTTTGATTTTCTCGTATTTGATAATCCAGGAACCCAGTACACTCTTTATTTCCGTTACCTTGAGCGTAATCCTGTCACCTATTTTTACTCCCGGATTTGTTTCAGAAACAAAATTCAGATGTTCCCCGGCCCATATGTTATAGCCAAATTCCGACTGAGGTTTGAATTCGGCCACTGTTACACAGACTATCTTCCCGGTTAAATCAGCACCCTTTACCAATTCGGCTTCGAATACATTTTCATCGGAATAGTCAACCTGGACATCTTTTTCTTTTTGGGAGCAGGCAGCCATTACAAGCAATAACATAAGCGAGAATACAATACCTATAATTCTAATCTTCTTCATAAGTTCCTCCTTAGCATATATTCAACTATTTTACTTAAAGCCTACGACTGCACTAAGCGTGCAGTCAAAGACTTTTTTACACGTTTTTGTAATATCAGTAGTGCTTCGACTCATCTTATAAGTATATTACCTAATCTTATAAACCATATAAAAACAAATCCTTTGAAAAAAAGCCTTGTTCTATGATAAAATCCAAACATAAGAACCGGGCTTTTTTATTGCTCAGGGCAACAAAGACTAAAAAGGAGTAGCACATGAAGACAATTTCCCTTTATGATGATTTAAGAAGCACATCTTATCCGGGCCGCGGCATCGTTATCGGTATGGATGAGACAGGCAAGAAGGCTGTTACCGCATATTTTATTATGGGCCGTAGCGTTAACTCCAGAAACCGTGTATTCGTGACCGAAGGAGAAGGCATCCGTACGGAAGCATTTGATCCTTCCCTCCTTTCAGACCCCAGCCTTATTATCTACTCCCCTGTAAGAGTTCTGGGCAACAAGACTATCGTTACCAACGGTGACCAGACAGATACCATCTACGAGCTCATGGACAAGCAGATGACCTTCGAGCAGGCTCTCCGTACTCGTGAGTTTGAGCCGGACGCTCCCAACTACACACCTCGTATTTCCGGTGTTATGCACATCGAAAACGGCAAGTTCAATTTCGCTATGTCCATTCTTAAGTCCAATGATGGCGATGGTTCATCCTGCAACCGTTTCACATTTGCATACAACGCTCCTAAGGCATCTGAGGGACGTTTCATCCATACATACATGGGTGACGGCAATCCGCTTCCTTCCTTCGAAGGCGAGCCTACCAAGGTAGAACTTAAGGGTGACATCGATACATTTACTGAGAATGTATGGAATGCTCTTAATGAGGACAACAAGGTATCTCTTTTCGTAAGATACATCGACATCGAGACAGGCGCTTACGAGACCAGAATCATCAACAAGAACGTAAAATAATGTCAACGGGGACGGTTCTGCTTGACACTTTTTGGAGGATAAATCATGAAAGAAATGGAATTAAAATACGGTTGTAACCCTAATCAGAAGCCTTCACGTGTATATATGAACGAGGGTGAGCTTCCTATCACAGTATTAAACGGTCGTCCGGGCTATATTAATCTTTTGGATGCATTCAACGGCTGGCAGCTGGTATCTGAGCTTAAGAAGGCTACAGGCCTTCCTGCAGCTACCTCCTTCAAGCACGTATCTCCTGCAGGTGCTGCTGTAGGGCTTCCTCTTAACGATGTTGAGAAGCAGATTTACTGGGTACAGGAATACGCTGATCTCTCCGCACTTGCATGTGCATATGCCCGTGCCCGCGGCGCAGACAGAATGAGCTCCTTCGGTGATTTTATCTCTCTTTCCGATGTTTGTGACGTTGATACTGCTAACCTTATCAAGCGCGAAGTATCCGATGGTATTATCGCTCCGGGCTATGAGCCGGAAGCACTTGAAATCCTTAAGGGTAAGAAAAAGGGCAACTATGCCATCATCCAGATTGATCCTTCCTATAAGCCTGCTCCGATTGAGCACAAGGAAGTATTCGGTATTACATTCGAGCAGGGCAGAAACGAGCTGGTTTGCGACGATGCCCTCCTCTCCAACATCGTTACCAATAATAAGGAACTTCCTGAATCTGCAAAGATTGACCTTATTATTTCTCTTATTACACTTAAGTACACTCAGTCCAATTCCGTTTGCTATGCAAAGGGCGGTCAGGCTATAGGTATTGGCGCAGGCCAGCAGTCCCGTATCCACTGCACACGTCTGGCAGGTCAGAAGGCTGACAACTGGTATCTCCGTCAGTGTCCGAAGGTTCTGGGCCTCAAGTTCAAGGATTCTATCGGCCGTGCAGATCGTGACAATGCCATCGACCTTTACATCGGTGAGGAGTATATGGATGTCCTGGCTGACGGCAAGTGGGAGAACATCTTCACAGAGAAGCCATCCGTTTTCACTACAGAGGAAAAGAAGGCATGGCTTGCAGGCAATACTGATGTAGCTCTGGGCTCAGATGCATTCTTCCCATTCGGCGACAACATCGAGCGCGCATTCAAGTCCGGCGTTAAGTACATTGCAGAGCCGGGCGGATCTATCCGTGACGACCTTGTTATCCAGGCCGCAAATGAGCATGATATGGTAATGTGCTTCACAGGCATCAGACTTTTCCATCACTAAAATTTAAAAATTTATGCAAAAAAACACTGGCAGCATTTTCTTGCAGCCAGTGTTTTTTTGTCTTTTAAAAGGTGTTCGGTGTACTATTTGACTCCGAATAACTGCACATGGCAGGTACTCTGGGTGTTGGGTTCGGCATGAGCCCAGAAAATAAGATAGTCAAAACTTCTATAATCTTTGTATTCTTTATCACTATCGGCATAAGCCTCACCGTTGGTGGTAAAGAGTTGTTTATCGAAGGAATCGCTACTGCCTATGCGGGTAACCGTTTTGCCGGAGATGGCACTTATAACATCACCACCGTAGGAGAGACCGGAATCAGCGGCGAAAGCAGTATATAATTTGCCGAATTCAAGACTGTCATAGGCTGCTTTGTCAGGAACAATGTATACGCCGTAAGAATTGTAGGTGCTCAGGGCTGTATGCTTCTGTTCAACCTTTTCCTTGAAGTCAGAGAGAATCTTATTTGCTTTATTGTAATCGGAGCAACAGAGAAAAACAGCTAAGTTATTCATTGTGTCGCCCGGATCGGATATTAGAACATAATCGTTTAGGCCTTGGTTTTTAATGATTTCTGCAAAGGATTTTTTTAAGTCGTGTAAAGCAATGACCTCAATAAAATTCTCGGTGGCATATATAGGATGTGAATCTCCGTTAAGAGTGTAACTGTCTTCGAAAGTTTCATGAAACATAACCATGCTTCCGTCATAAAGTTTAAGAGTTATTTGGAGAGACACATGCCTTCCGTTGGGGACATCCGCATAAGTGTCGGGACCCAGCATTTTCTTCTTGGTGACAACATTTAGTGTTTGGCTGCTTTGTATATCCACCGTGAAGGAATCAGAAGTAAATGCCCTGATTTTCTGGGAATAGAACTGCTTTATTGCAGCGTCGTCCAGGGGGTGAGGACAGGAAAGGAAAGCAGTACTGCCGCCGCAACCCAGGGATAACATGGACAGAAAAACCGTTAATAATAATGCCAGAGATATTTTTTTCATCTTTTTCATAGAGATGCCTTTCTATTGATGGGAGGGAGAGAAGCTATTTCTCCTCCGAGGTAATCAAATCAAAATTAACCGGTGTGTAAAAAGCGCGTGAGCGGGATTCGAAGTCGGTGGCGCAATTGGACAGAATCCACATGGTTTTGGTGATGACGGCCTCTAATGGCATATCCCCTGACTCCAAGAGATTCATGTGATCGCGGATTTCCTTCCCTACCTCGTAGATGGTCATATCGCTGCCTTCGTGGGCTACCTGAGTAGCCATGACCACCAGTACCTCAGGGTGATTGGAAGCCGATGTCAAAAAGAGGGACTTGATGGATGCGGGGATACCGCCCATACCAAAGGATTCAACGATAATGGCATCGTAGTGCTCAAAAACGAAGGGCAAAATTTTAGCATCCATGCCCGGAGTCAGCTTCAACAGGAAAATATTA
This sequence comes from Lachnospiraceae bacterium, assembly GCA_045641825.1. Lineage (GTDB taxonomy): Bacteria > Bacillota > Clostridia > Lachnospirales > Lachnospiraceae > RGIG3528. Next base: position 4,224 of record JAZUHR010000263.1, on the reverse strand, counting down.
TCATTCATGTTAAGGGCAAATTCCACCGGGAGTGCAGGCTTGGGAGTAGGGATATATCTGGTGATTTTAAAATCCATAACTATACCCAGCACCGGAAAATCCATACTGGAAAAAGCATTGTAGCTCTTTGAACGGGTCTTTTTCGCACGGGTACCGGCAATTATTTTACCGTCAAATACCAGAAGAACACCGCAAAAATCCGATGCAGCCACAGTAATGGCATCATTCAGATTGGTACGAGCGTCGGTTACGTCCAGGTCGATGGGGCGCTGGGAACCGGTAATAACTATTGGCTTTCCGGGATTTTTTATCATGTAGGAAAGAGCCGCGGCGGTATAAGCCATGGTATCAGTGCCGTGAGTCACGATAAAACCGTCAAAATTATCGTAGTTGGCCTGAATACACTCAGCAATTTTTCTCCAATTATCTGAGGTAATATTGGTGCTATCCAGCGAAAAAAGGGATACTGCACTGATCTCGTGGCAGGCACAGGCCCTGGGGACGAAGGAGAGCATTTCCTTAGGCGTTATTTGCGGTGTAAGTCCGTTATTCTTGTTTTTGGAGGCGATGGTACCGCCTGTGGCAATCAGTAGTAATTTTTTCATGCTAAGTCCTTGTGAATCAGTTATCCCATTCATTATATATAGTCGTATTTCTTTGTCAATAGTAACGCATGGAAGATGTATGCGTCAAGACTTATAGAGACGAGATAATGGGTGAGGAAAATGATGGCTGTGGGCTTCGCCTTACGTAAAAAACAAGCGTAAAAATATATACTCTTTTAATTTTTACAGGACTGTATTTATGCTACAATTATCATAGAAAATCGTGATGCAGTACGCATCGGAAAGGATATGACAGTTATGAATACAGTGATGAAAAAAGTTAGACAGGCCAGACTTGAACTTATATTACTTGCAATAGCCAATGTTGTTCTGGGGGTGGCGCTTATAGCGAAGCCGGATGATGCAGTGGAAGTGGTGTGCAGAGTTATAGGTATCGTGCTGGCTGTATGGGGCGTTATCCGTATTATTAACTACTTCAGAGTAGCTGTAGTAGAGGCTTTCGGCTCCTTCGGACTGGTACAGGGTGTGGCACTGATAGCCTTTGGTGTATATATCGCGGTGGCGCCTTACGTGATGGCTGAGATTTTTACAGTAATGACCGCTATTTTGATTATTATTGGTGGCGTTATCAAAATTCAGTATTCTGTAGACCTTAAGAGAATGCATAGTAATACCTGGTGGATAGAACTGGTAGCGGCTATTATGCTGGTGGTACTGGGGGCTATCGCGCTGGTAAATCCTTTTGCAGCCAATAGCGCGCTTATGGTATTTGTGGGAATTTCCCTGGTGGTAGACGGTGTTTTTGACCTGGCCTCAATTATCAGAATTTCCATTATTGCCAAGCATATAGGCAAGAACGTGAAGAACGCTATGCAGAATGCAGACAAGGAAGTAATCGAGGGCGAAATTGTAGTAAAGAATGATTGATATAAATAAGCAGAAATAATTTGATTTTTTAGGAGTTTTCCTTTATGATAAGCGGGTGAAATTGTGCCCGCTTATTTTAGTGCATACAGCAAGTTAAGAAGTAAATAGTATTACATATATGAGGTAGAATAATTGGATCTTAAAAAACAGTCGGAAGCACCTCTCTACGAGGCTTTGGAACGCTTCAGGAAAAAGAGAATAGTGCCCTTCGATGTGCCCGGACACAAGCGTGGCCGTGGCAACCCGGAGCTGGTGGATTTACTTGGTGAAAGATGTGTGGGCATCGACGTCAATTCCATGAAACCCCTGGACAATCTGTCACACCCTGTCTCTGTCATCAAGGAAGCAGAGCAGCTGGCAGCGGATGCCTTCGGCGCAGAGCATGCCTTTTTCATGGTAGGCGGTACTACCTCTTCCGTACAGGCTATGGTGCTGGCAGTATGCAAAGAGGGAGACGAGATAATAGTCCCCAGAAATGTGCATAAGAGTGTGATTAATGCCCTGATACTTACAGGGGCCAGTCCTGTATATATCAATGCTGAGGTGGATTCACGTATCGGCATCATGCTGGGTATCACACCGGAGCAGGTGGAAGAGGCTATTCTTAAGCACCCCAAGGCAGTAGCGGTACTGGTGAATAATCCCACCTATTACGGAATCTGCTCCGATATCAAGGGAATATGCGATGTGGCTCACAAGCACGGCCTTAAGGTCCTGGCTGATGAAGCTCATGGTACTCATCTCTACTTCGGTGACAATCTCCCTATAGCAGGTATCAAAGCAGGTGCGGACATGGCTTCCGTATCCATGCATAAATCCGGTGGTTCCCTTACTCAGTCCTCCATCCTTCTTATCAACAACGGAATGAATGCTGAGTATGTACAGACCATAATAAATCTTACGCAGACTACATCAGCATCCTACCTTTTGATGTCCAGTCTTGATATCAGCAGAAGAAATCTGGCTCTTCGCGGCCGCCAGTCCTTCCAGAAGGTAACTGAGTGGGCAGAGTATGCCAGAGAGGAAATCAATCAGATAGAGGGCTACTACGCTTACGGAAAAGAGCTTATAAACGGGACCTCAGTATTTGACTTCGACGTGACCAAATTATGCGTATATACCAGAGATATCGGCCTGGACGGCATCGAGGTCTATGATTTGCTTCGTGACGAGTATGACATCCAGCTGGAATTCGGAGATATCGGAAATGTCCTGGCTTATATCTCCATAGGTGATAGAATTCAGGATCTGGAGCGACTCATGGGTGCACTGGCTGAAATCAGCCGTCTCTACAGCCGTGAGGAGAAGCGCTTCCAGGTAGACAGGGAAATGCTGCTTCCACGTGTGGCTGCCAGCCCCAAGAAGGCTTTTTACAGTAAAAAAGAAAAAGTGCCGATTCGTGAGACAGCGGGCAGAATATCCGGTGAATTTGTAATGGCATATCCGCCGGGAATCCCCATTCTGGCTCCGGGAGAGGAAATCTCCGAGGAACTCATAGATTATATTCAGTATTCCATAGAGAAGGGCTGCTCCATGCAGGGTATGGAGGACCCCAATCTGGAATTCTTAAATGTTCTTGCAGATGAGTAATGTGCAGGAAAAGACATAAATAATTTGATAGAAGGAGGTAGAATAATTGCAGTTTTGGTTTCAGGAATATCATTCCCAGCATGTGCAGTTTGGCATAAGAGTTGAGCGCCAGCTTTATTCTGCACAAAGTGAATATCAGAGAATAGATGTATTTCAGTCACCGGAGTTCGGAAAATTTCTGACTCTTAACGGTTCGGTTATTTTTTCCGAGCAGGATTGCTTTATCTACAATGAAATGGTAGTGCACGTGCCGATGTCAGTGCATCCCAATGTGAAAAAGGTGCTTATCATCGGTGGCGGCGACGGCGGTGTATCCAAGGAGCTGCTCAGATATGAGACAGTGGAGCACATCGATATAGTGGAGCTGGATTCCATGTTTATGGATGTGTGCCGTGCCTATTTCCCATCCACGGCAGAGGGCCTGGACGATGAAAGAGTGCATATTTACAATACCGACGCCCTGAGATTTTTAAGAACAAAGACAGCGGAGTACGACCTGATTATCAACGATGCGACGGATCCCTTTGGCGCGTCAGAGGGCTTTTTTACCAGGGAGTTCTATGGCGGCTGCTACAAGGCTCTTAAGGATGACGGAGTCCTGGTATATCAGCACGGAAGCCCCTTCTATGACGAGGACGCTGAGGCCTGCCGCAGCATGCACAAGAAGGTATTTCATACCTTCCCTATCAGCCGAGTTTATCAGGCTCATATCCCCACATCACCTTCGGGATACTGGCTTTTCGGCTTCGCGTCAAAGAAATATCACCCTTTAAAGGATTTCAAAAGAGAGATGTGGGAGGACCTTCAGATTCCCACAGAATACTATACCACCAATCTTCATACGGGCGCTTTTATGCTGCCTAAGTATGTAGAAGAATTACTTGAGGAGGAAGAAAATTAATGAGCAGACTTTTAGTTATCGGTTGTGGCGGTGTGGCTCAGGTAGCCATCAGCAAGTGTTGTCAGGTATCTGACGTTTTCACGGAACTTTGTATTGCAAGCCGTACTCAGTCCAAGTGCGATGCACTGGCAGAGAAACTTCGTGAGAAGACATCTACTGTAATTACAACAGCACATGTGGATGCTGACAATACACAGGAAGTGATCAATCTGATCAAGTCTTACAAGCCAGATGCAGTAC
>JAZUHR010000262.1:0-19649 GCA_045641825.1 Lachnospiraceae bacterium | reverse complement strand
AACATTTTTTGATGTGTTATAGTTGTCACTGGTGACACGCGGTGACACCCTTGTGGTATGTAAAGGCCATTTAACAGATATCTCAATACTTTGATAAGGCTACCCAAAGCACTTAATTGTCACCGCTGACACTTTTATTTGGCTATTTTTTTATGATGCAATTATGAAGCTATTGCCGGTGCTTTTTGTAAAACGTTTTTGTGTGAACTTTTTTTGAATATTTACGAATACCTTTTGAATGTTTGAAAAAGAAGAGTATAATCATCTTATTGACAAAATATAGTCAATCAAACTTTTGGGAGGTATTTTTTATGGGCGTAAATCGTTTTGTACTTAATGGTGTCTCTTACCATGGCCATGGTGCCATCAATGAGATTCCGGGCATTGTTGCTTCTAAGGGATTAAAAAAAGCATTCGTTGCATCCGATCCTGACCTGGTAAAATTTGGTGTTACAGCTAAGGTTACGGACATCCTTACAGCTAACGGCATTGGTTTTGAACTTTATTCAGACATCAAACCAAATCCAACCATTGAAAATGTTCAGCATGGCGTAGATGCATATAGGGCATCTGGCGCAGATTTCATGATTACTATCGGTGGCGGTTCATCCATGGATACAGGAAAGGGCATCGGCATCATCGTAAACAATCCTGAATTTTATGATGTTCGTTCTCTGGAAGGCCTTTCACCTACAAAGAATCGTACAGTATTCACTATCGCAGTGCCTACAACAGGAGGTACAGGTGCAGAGTCTACTATCAACTACGTTATTACTGACGTTGAGAAAAAGAGAAAGTTTGTATGTGTAGACCCTAATGATATCCCTGATGTAGCGGTTGTTGACCCTGACATGATGGCTTCGATGCCAAAGGGCCTGTCTGCAGCTACCGGTATGGATGCTTTGACACATGCTATTGAAGGCTACACCACAAAGGCAGCATGGGAACTCTCTGACTGCCTTGATCTTGAGGCTATTAAGCTTATTGCAAAAAATCTTCGTGCAGCTGTCAATAACGACCCTGACGGACGTGAGGGTATGGCGCTGGCACAGTATGTTACAGCCATGGCCTACTCCAATGTAGGTCTGGGAGTAGCACACTCTATGGCTCACACATTGGGCGCTGTCTACGATACACCACATGGTGTGGCATGTGCTATGATGCTTCCAATTGTTATGGACTTCAACAAGGAATACACCGGCGAGAAGTACAAGGCAATTGCTGAGGCATTTGGAGTAGACACTACCGGTATGGACCAGGCTACATACAGAAAGGCTGCCATTGACGCTGTTCAGCAGCTCTCTATCGATGTAGGTATTCCGACAAAACTGGAAAAACTTAAGGAAGAGGACCTTCCTTTCCTTTGCGAGTCAGCAGCTGCAGATGCATGTGCACCGGGCAATCCCCGTCCTGCAACTATCGCAGATTTTGAGGAAATGTTCAGACGCATCATGTAATTTCAGATATTGTTTTTTGCTTCACATAAAACTCAAATGAGCCCGGGCCTGTAAAGGCTGCGGGCTCTTGCTTTGTATATATATTTATGGTATAAACCTATAGTAAATTACGGTATATGAGAGGTTAACTTTATGGAAAGGGCAACAGGCGAGAATAATGTAACAGAGAGGCAGGAGACAGACAAAGAAATTAGAAAATTTCAGAAGACGGTACGATTGATTGCAAATTTGGTGCTGGTGGTGCTGGGAGTTGGATTTCTTGTCTTTGCCTACTGGTACAGCATAGCGGAATCAATGGGGAAAGCACCAATTCATTTCCTGAATTGGGGACTTAAGAACGAATATGTGGACAGGGTAGAGGACCTGGATGGATACAAAGTGGTAATGTATACAGAAGATTTCGGTGGCTATACGCTTGATGGTCATGAATGCATGACTATGTATACTTTGGATGAGGATATAGACTATGACTGGAGACATGAGGAGATTTCCTCAGTCCATTTTTACAGGAAGTATTTTCTCTTTTCCAAGGAGACTGAGGCTGAGAACTTTATCATTTGTATGGATGATGATGAAAATTTGAAACTCGATGTATTTACGTTTAGGGGAAAATCCGGAAAGTATCATTATTTTCTGAAAAGACATATGACGCTTTTAGGGCCTAGTGAAGGCGGTGGAATAAGCTTCCAAATGGTTGCAGGTGAAAATGTTGATTTGAGATATAATGGTGAGCCGGTGGAAATTATCGATCACATCAGATTTGACTCGGATATAGATTATTCAAACTGCGAGGGGACTTTTTATATCGGAGATAAGGCCTGCCACATAGAAAAATAACCAGCGAACTTGATGGCGCACTTTTTTACTTCGCATCCGATGCTTCTTCTTATACAACAGGTCAGCTGCTTTGCGTAGACGGTGGTTGGACAACAATCTAAGAGAAGAGGAAAATTAATTAAATACCAGCTGCACCAGCAGCATATACAACACTGTCCCGCAGGTAATGCTGAGCAGTGTATTTTTTCGCCATAAATGGAGCAGTACAACGCATATTGATGCAATAAGTTCAGGCAGCCAGGTGTTTATGGATGAAAAACTGACCCCCTTCAGGCAAAAAACTACCAGCATGGCCATAATGGAATAGGGTAGGACTTTTCCCAGGTAGTTAATCCAGGCAGGAGATTTGCCGGATTTAGCGAAGATAACGAAGGGAGCAAAGCGTATTAGGGCGGTGACCAGTGCAATGATGGCAATGGTGATAAGGGCAAAAAGAGTGCTATTCATACTTTGCTTCCTCCTTTTTTCGCATAGCCATAAGAAGTGTTGCAATAATTATCATGGATGGAATCAGGAAGTTGTCCGGCCCGAATATCAGAAGACAGATAAGGGAGGCAAAAAGCCCGGTGAGTGCAGGAAAATGGTGCTTATTTTTCAGCCACTGGTCCACCATAATAGTGATGAAAAGAGCGGTCAGCGAAAAATCGATGCCCTTGGTATTGATAGGGAGAAGGGCGCCAAGGAGTGAACCTATTATACTTCCGGTTACCCAGTAACATTGGTCAAAAAGGGAGACGAGAAAGTAGTAGGCTTTTTGCTCTGTCTGATTAAGACCTTCCTTATCGCTGCAGACCAGGGAGTAGGTCTCGTCGGTCAGGGCAAAAATAAGATAGGGCTTTTTTCGACCGGTGCCCTTGTACCTATCGAGCATGGAAATTCCGTAGAAAAGGTGGCGGGAATTTACCAGTAGTGTGGTGATGGCACTGGTGATAAAAGAAGCACCGCCGGACAAAAGGCCCACGGCCACATACTGCATGGAACCGGCGTAAATAAACAGGCTCATGGCTAAAGCATAGAAAAAACCATAGCCCTTGGACTTAAGAACCATGCCAAAGCCTATTCCCAAAACCATATATCCTGCCATAACAGGCAGGGTGTCCTTGAAAACTGTTTTGATCAGTTTGGTATTTTTTAACATAAAAACCTCGGATAAAAGTACTTTTCATCAGATTATATGCTTATATGAAACAAGTGTCAATTCGTGGGGATTGTTTATCACCTCTTGAACTAGTTTATGGATATGGTATAATTTTAAAAGATGGGGTGGAGCCTCAGTATATTGGGCAGAGTGAGGACGTGTATGAACTATTCTCTTGTAAAATACAATGATATAGCTGACGGTGTGGGCCTTCGTACCACTATTTTTGTGTCGGGCTGCAGGAACCATTGCAAGGGCTGTTTTCAGCCGGAGACCTGGAATTTCAATAACGGGCAGGAATATACAGAAAATGTGATGAATGAGATCCTAAAAAGCCTGGAATCGCCCTATATCGCAGGGCTGACACTGCTGGGTGGCGATCCATTCGAAGAGGAAAATCAGGAGGGGCTTATAGAGACCCTGAGACAAGTGAAAAATCGCTTCCCTGAGAAAAACATCTGGGCCTATACCGGATACCTCCTTTCCGATATTTTACCCGGGGGGAGGAAGCATACGGAAGTCACCGATGAAATGCTGTCATACATCGATATCCTGGTGGATGGACCCTTTGTTCAGGAGAAAAAGAGCCTCATGCTGAAATTCAGAGGAAGCAGCAACCAGCGCTTAATTGATATGAATGAGTACCGGAAAAGCGGCGAGATAGTGACGATAATGGGAAGCTGATTTGGCGGACTAAGACCTAAGGAACACTTTGGGAATCACGGTGAAAATATGAAAAGATGCACATTGTGCTATATAGAGCAGGGTGGAAAATACTTAATGCTCTATCGGAATAAAAAGAAAAATGACCCCAATGCCGGCAAGTGGATAGGCGTAGGCGGAAAATTCGAGGCCGGTGAGACAGCCGATCAATGCCTTATAAGGGAAGTGAAGGAGGAGACGGGCCTTACCCTAAATTCCTTTAGAAAAAGAGGCGTAATAGGCTTTGTGTCCGACGAGTGGGAGGACGAGGAAATGCATCTCTACACTTCCGATGATTTCACCGGAGATGTGGATTTTGACTGCAATGAGGGAGATCTTAAGTGGATAGACATTAAAAAAATACCTGCTCTCAACCTCTGGGAGGGAGACCGGGTATTTTTACAGAAACTCCTTAACGATGAGCTTTATTTTGAAATTACCCTTCATTATGAAGGTGAAAAACTGGTGAGTGTAACCCGGGGAAACGACTTGGCACTATAGAGCGGCAAACTCACAGATACAACTTATATCATCACCCAGATAAAAATACAATTTGACACAGGTGTCAGTACTAAATGCTTTTACCTGCACTTCATCACCCAGATGGAGTGCTTTTTTATAGGCAATTTTAAGGTCGTTAAAAGTGAAACCCTCCGGCAGATATTGCTGCATAACGGTTATGTACTTACCATTGTTCACATGGTCATTGGTGTCCAGCATGTCTGATGTGACGGTAAAGCTGCCTATATCTGTAAGCTCACCTTCCGGACGGAGACGGATGGGAGAGGGAGTGCCTTCCGGAGCATCGGCGATGCCATAGGAATTAATCATTTCCTCTGTAGCATGAACAGGACGAAGAGCCACCAGGTCCATAAGGGCCCAGGTCGAATTGCAGGTGGCCAGTTTTTTGCCGAGGCTGTCCTTCACGATATAGGCACGATTGCCTATAAAACCACGAAACTGGTAGGGATAGGTCTCTACAGTTATCTGCTCACCGAGAGGCGGGAGAGAAGCAAGCTCCAGATGGTAGGTGGTGACAAACCAACCTAGATTCATGGGCTCCATATAGGCCAGACCCACGCCTGCGTCCTCTGCGTGAAGAATAGCTGTATCCTGGATATAATTTATAAGGCCTGCGATAGTGAGAGTGGCATTTTTATCGCACTCAGAGTAACGCACGCGGGAAGAAAATTCGTACATTTTTTTACCTGACTTATTATAATAATTTTTCTAATTCTCGGGAAAAAGCTTCAAGACCGGCACGGTCTTCCTCGTCAAAACGGGCCAGAAGAGGGCTATCGATGTCTAAAACACCTACTACTTCACCGTCCTTGAAAAGTGGAACTACGATTTCGGAATTGGAGGCTGAATCGCAGGCAATGTGGCCCGGGAACTGATGCACATCCATAACCAGCTGAGTCTTTTTCTCAGCCACAGCAGTGCCGCAGACACCGCGGCCTACTTCTATTCGCAAGCAGGCAGGCTTTCCCTGGAAAGGTCCCAACTGCAGATGTCCGTTCTTCATGAAATAAAATCCTGCCCAGTTTAAATCCTTCATGGAAGTGTAAATAAGGGCAGAAGCATTGGAGAGATTTGAAATCACATCATCTTCACCCTCGGTAAGAGAGAGAAGCTGGGCGAGCATAATTTTGTAGTTTGTTTTTGCCATATTAATATCCTCATTTTTTAGTATCTGATACACTATACCACATATCCGGCTATATGAAAATACATAGACGCAACAAAAACACTAAGGTTCCGGGAATTGGCGAGGGAAGAATAGTTGAAATCTATACAGAACCATGTTGCAATTAATAAACAATAATATGGTTGTAGTTGAACTTATAAACGTTTGGTATTTATCCCGATGGAGTGCGTAAGTAATTGCTTTTTGCTTGTTAAAACGCCCTGTATTTGCGTTGCTTTCAATTCACGAGATCATCAAAGTCTGTGAAAAGGTTGACAAGGGCTTTTTAAATGCTATAATTTTGTGTGAATATTTGGGAAATCCCAACGTCAGGGCTCAAGCCTTGATATGAAAGGAGTTTAAAATGAAAACAAAAATTGGCGTTTCCGCAACACTTATGGCAGCAGGTGTTTACTTTGCAGCTCTTTTTGGCTCATATGTTCCTGTTGTGCTTATTGCAGGCTACATCCTCATTGCAGAAGAGAATCAGTGGCTCAGAAGAACAGCTATAAAGGCTGTGGTTCTTATGGTTGCATTTGACCTTCTTATCCTTGGTCTCAACTTCATCCCAGGCTATCTGCTTGACTTTATTTATGATCTTGTTGTGACCTTCAATGGCAACTTCAGTTACATTGTAGTAACCAGAATTTTCAACCTGCTTACCGACATTGTACGTATCTGTGAGGTTGTTGTATTCGTAGCCCTTGGCTTTATGTCTCTCAAGATGCAGGATATGAAGCTTGGTTGCATCGATACTGTTACAGACAAGAATATTGTTGAGAAGTAAAATTTCACATTAAATTCACAAATCGGGTGGCTATAGCCACTCGATTTTTTTATGTAATAGTGTTACAATTATTGTATTGCAGGCTGAGCTCTACAGAGAGAGTATAAACTGCCTGAGCGGAAAGGATAGTAGGATATGCAGTACAGGAAAGACAGATATGGAAACGATATTTCGGCTCTGGGTTTTGGATGTATGAGATTTGCCCATAAGAACGGCAAGATTGATATGGAAGCCACCGAGCAGCAACTTATGAAGGCTTATGAAATGGGCGTGAATTACTTTGATACCGCCTATATTTATCCCGGTTCTGAGGCTTGTATCGGTGAAATTTTTGAGAAAAACGGTATCCGTGAGAAAATTAAGATTGCTACCAAGTTGCCCCACTATATGGGCAAGAGCATAGAGGCTTATGAGAAGTTTTTCCAGGAGCATTTGAAGAGACTTCGCACTGACTATATTGACTATTATCTTATGCACATGCTGAACGATGTAGACACCTGGAACAAGATGGTGGAGAAGGGTATTATTCCATGGCTGGAAGAGAAGAAAAAGAGCGGCGCTATCCGTCAGTTGGGCTTTTCTTACCATGGAGATTCCGATAAATTCATGGCGCTTTTAGATGCTTATGACTGGGATTTCTGTCAGATTCAGTATAACTACCTGGATGAGAATTCTCAGGCAGGACGTACAGGTCTGGAGTATGCTCAGAAGAAGGGCATTCCTGTAATCATCATGGAGCCTCTTCGTGGCGGTAAACTGGTACAGAACCTCCCTGCCAATGCCAAGAAGGCTATGGAAGAGCACAGTGTACAGCATTCACCTGCTACCTGGGCCTTCAAGTGGCTGTGGGATCAGGCAGGAGTTACCTGTATTCTGTCAGGTATGAACTCCATGGATATGCTTATGGAAAATATTAAGACTGCATCTGAGACTCTGCCGGGTGAACTTACCGACGCAGACAAGGCTATGCTTAAAAAGGTAGTGGAGGCTATCAATGAGAAGCAGAAGGTAGGCTGTACAGGTTGCAGATACTGTATGCCATGTCCACAGGGCGTTGACATCCCCGGTACATTTTCCGCTTACAATCATTACTATACAGAGAGCAAGAGCAAGGCCAGACACGAATACCTGCAGAATACCATACTTAAGCAAAATCAGACTTCAGCATCCAAGTGCATAGGCTGCGGCGCCTGCGAGAGACATTGTCCTCAGCACATCGAAATCCGACAGGAACTTAAGAATGCTACCAAGGTGCTGGAGAATTTTGAGTATAAATTTGCAAAAAAAGCAGTGTCCATTCTGAAACTTTATTGATTTTAATTGATTTTAATCGATTGTTTCAAAAGTTCATAGTTTGTTTCGAAGTTTGACATATCACGTTCATATTTGGGTGCTATTATGTACTTACAAAGAAACAACTGATACAGCCTATAAGATTTTTTCATAAATACAAGCCCATGAGTTCCCTCCCCTCTCATGGGCTTCTCCTCATTTTATGGGGAAATTTTCTGCTCTTTCTTCAAATTGACCATAGAAATAGTCCCCTGTGTAGGGTTCGAAGTAAAAAGTATTTAAGAGCTTCATAGTAAGCTCTTTATTTTTTTCAGTGTCATCGGGATGAGAAGCAATCTCGGCAGAAAGGGATGTGACGATATTATGCCAGCAAAGTATGAAACGCTCGTACTCCTTGATGTTCTTTTCACCGATCCACTTATAGACCTTGACGGGAGAAAGGTCCGTTACCGGACATTCCTTGGTCTGCAGAAAATATTTGAAGGAGTCACCTTCGTAGATTCTGCCTAAGGGGAAAAGCCTACAGAAGCCCGGTCGAAAAGAGTGAATTCTGCAACGCCCTTCATTATTCAGAAAAGGACAGCCTTTTTCGCGGCTCTCGATATGTATAAGTGGGAGAGTGACGCCGTCCACTAATGCAAGCTCCAGATAGCCGGAAAGAAGCAGAGTCTGCAAATCGGTACGGAGATTCAGGCACAGTTTGAATACGTCATAAGGGTCCAAAATAATGGTACCGGCAGTGTCGTGACAGCATTTGCTGCAATCCTTACAATCATGGCTGTCGCAGTTCACGACGTCCGTGAGAGTGTAGAGTTTACCATCTGAAATTTCATTCATATCAACATAGCGTTTCATATAATCTCCTTATAATCTCCTTTTATGTAACGAAGGGGAATAAATGGAGAAGCCGAAGGCTTCTTTTTTCCACCACCCAAGTCCATTTCCTTAAAAATTGTAACATTTTATAGGGCTTAAAAGCAAGAAAATCAAGTATTTTAGAAAGGTTTAATTGATTTAGAAAGTTTTTTTGTATAAAATTTAAAGTTAGATATGACTTAGCTTTAAAACTCCTAACGGAGTTCTCTATTTTTCACTACGTTAAAAAAGGAGGTAATATGCGTTTATCAAATCAGATATTTAATGAAAGAGAGACTTGGGAAGCGAAAGGCTTTGTTTTGCCGAATTATGACCGTAGCCTCATGATAAAGAAGACAAAAAATAATCCCCGCTGGGTACATTTCGGCGCCGGCAATATTTTCAGGGCTCTTCACGCTGCTATGGCAGACACCCTGCTGGAAAAAGGCGTTATAGACACAGGTATTATCGTGGCAGAGGGCTATGATTTCGAGATAGTAGACAAGATGTACAGACCCTTTGATGACCTGTCACTGCTCATGACCTTTAAAGCTGATGGCAGCATTGAGAAAAAGGTAGTGGGATCTGTCGCTGAGTCACTTTGTATGGACCTGGGTAGAGACGAGGATATGGCAAGGCTTCATGAGATTTTCAAAAATCCATCTCTGCAGATCGCGTCCTTTACGATAACGGAAAAGGGATACGGAGTGAGAGGTATGGATGGTACCCTTTACCCATGGATATCTAATGACTGTGTGGTGGGACCGGAGGAGGCCAGCAGTAATCTTGGTATTATTTGCGGCTTGCTTTACCTAAGATACTTAGAGGGTGCTTACCCTATCGCGCTGGTGTCTACGGACAATTGCTCTCATAATGGCGATAAGCTTAAAGCGGCCATGGAGATTATTGCAGGTATGTGGGAACAGACCGGCAAGGTACAGAAGGGCTTTTTGGATTATATTACAGATCCGAAAAAGGTGTCTTACCCCATTACCATGATTGATAAAATCACACCCGGTCCTCATGTGGTAGTTCAGCAGCTTCTTCAGGGACAGGGAATAGAAGATATGACTGCCTTCGTGACAGCCAAGAGATCCAACACTGCACCATTTGTTAATGCGGAGGAGGCCGAATACCTGGTAATTGAGGATAACTTCCCCAATGGCCGACCGGATCTCACTCAGTGTGGCATTCTTTTGACAGACAGAGAGACTGTAGAGAAGGTAGAAAACATGAAGGTTTCTACCTGTCTGAATCCTCTCCATACAGCCTTGGCTATATTTGGCTGTCTCATGAGATATGACAAAATATCTGAGGAGATGATGTCTGATGCTTTAGTACATCTGATTGCTGACATAGGCTACAAGGAAGGAATGCCGGTAGTGGTTAATCCGGGAGTCATCGATCCATTTGATTTCCTGGATACCGTTATTCAGGTAAGACTTCCAAATCCTTTTATGCCGGATACTCCACAGCGTATCGCCACAGATACTTCTCAGAAGCTGGCAGTGCGCTTCGGTGAGACCATAAAGAGATACTACGAGCAGGGCAGGGATATGAATAAGCTGGTATGCATTCCACTTGTAATCGCAGGCTGGTTCAGATATCTCATGGGCATCGATGATACAGGCAGGGAAATGGATCTGTCACCGGATCCTATGCTGGAAGAACTTAAGCCTATCGTAGATACTGTGATGTTCGGAGTACCTTTTGAATCTGTGAAAATTAAGCCACTTCTTTCCAACGAGTATATTTTTGGCGTTGATCTGGAAAAAATGGGACTGGCCGACCGGATTTGCAACTACTTCGAGGAGCTGAACGCAGGTCCGGGAGCAGTATCTGATACCATTAGAAAAGTGACCAAACAGAATTAACAGAAGAAATCACCAACAGGATTAACAGGAGGCAATGCTTTGCCAAATTATATAACCACGTCCAGTGGCATTCATTTTGACCCGGTTCATCCCGATCCGGAGCTTATAAGCATTAAGGATATAGCTCACGCCCTTTCCCAGACCTGCAGAGGAAACGGCCATGTGTCGGAATTTTTCTCGGTGGGGCAGCACTGTATCAACTGCTGTCTGGAGGCCAAGGCGAGGGGCTATTCCGAAAGAGTGGTGCTGGCTTGCCTTCTTCATGACGCATCCGAAAGCTACATGAGTGATGTGCCCAGACCCTTTAAGCAGTATATTACCTCTTATCTGGAGCTGGAGGACAAGCTGCTTTCAGTAATCTATGAGAAATTCCTGGGCTCTGACATAAGTGAAGAGGAAGCAAGGCAGGTAAAAGAAGTGGATGACGCCATGCTCTGGTATGATTTAAAGTATCTTTTGAATGAGGATGGACAGGTGGCTAAGCAGGATGTTCATATTGATATTGATTATACCTTTGTGCCCTTTAAGCAGGTGGAAGACCGGTATATAGAACTTTTTCACGAAAACAGAATAGTGTGAGAACAAAAAAACGAGGATGCCGTAATCGACATCCTCATTCTTTTTGACAATCATACTGACATGTCAAAGTTCCCACCGATGTGCGGGTTGACAGAGAGCTCCATGGCTGATTTTTCAATCATTTCTACCATCTGGGCCCCTGCCTCTTTGACAGTGTCCAACGACTTAGCCATAACAGCTATACTTACATCTGACATGACTCTGTCCTGAGCCATCGCCATTGATAATGCCGGTATGTCCATGTGCGCTCTACCTCCTTTTCCATCCTTGGTAAACGGGAAATCCCGAAACCCAATCCTTTGAGTTCGAAAATATTCTAGCATGAGAAGGTGTGACAAACAATAAAAAAAGCCTAAAGTAAAGATAATTATTGTAGACAGGAGGAAAAGGATTTTTTAAAATAAGAATAGAAAATTTTGGAGGTGTTTTATGACAATAAATGTTCTTGATTTCGGTGCCAAGGGAGATAATAAGACAGATGACAGCAAGGCTTTGCAGAAGGCCATAGATGCCTGCAATGCGGCCGGCGGTGGAAGAGTGGTCCTGCAGGGAGGCCACATATACAGAACCGGCACCATTGTGCTTAAATCCAATGTGGAGCTGCATCTGGAGAAGACAGCCGTTCTGAAGGTTTCCGATGATCTGACTGCTTTCGATATGCTGGGGAAACTTAAAAGGGAGCTCAGCCAGAAAAGAGATCAGCCCTCCTATGAAAACTGTGAGTATGACGGCCTGCCTACTCTTTACTTCCTCTACTGTCTGCATGCTGAAAATGTGGCTATCACCGGCGAGGGCGAGATAGACGGTAACGAAGAGATTTTTTACGGTGAAAATAATAAGTACCACATTGAGGGAAGCTTTTACCCCAGGGTGCCGCTTATGTATATAGAGGATGTGGACCACTTTGATCTCACCGGTGTGACCTTGTCTCATTCCGGCTTCTGGACTGTACATCTGGTAGGCTGCAGAGACGTGCAGATAAGCAAAATCAGGATTTTAAACAATCTGCGCATGGCAAATTGCGACGGTATCGACCCGGATCACTGTCAGAACGTCCGTATCAGCGACTGCCATATTGAGGCAGGAGATGACGGCATAGTTTTTAAGAATACCGCTCAGAAGATGGAGTACGGTAACTGTGAAAATATTACCGTGAGCAACTGTACCATTATTTCCACCTCGGCGGCCCTTAAATTCGGCTCCGAAAGTGAGGCTCCTTTTAGAAATATGACCATTTCCAATGTGGCAATTTCAAGGAGCAATCGTGGAATATCCCTTATGCTTCGTGACAAGGGACTTTTTGAAAATATTGTTTTTTCCAATATAACCATCGACACCAGGCTATTTTCCAAGGACCACTGGTGGGGGCAGGCTGAGCCTATCGCCATCACTGCTCTTAAGCGTAAAGAGGATACAGATATTAAGTACGTAAGGGGCATTATTTTCAGCAATATTTTCTGTACTTCGGAGAACGGTATTTTTATCTATGGGGAAGAGGGCGAGAAGCTTATCGACGATATCGTTTTTGACCATGTCAGAGTGAATTTGGTGAAAAAGACTGACTACGAAAGCGGCTTTGCCGACAGGAGACCTTCTGTTGTGGGGGGACACCTGAATACCGGTGTAAACGGAATCTATGCCAGAAATGCAGGGGAGATTATCCTTAAGGATTTCAAGGTGACTACAGACGAAAAAATCAGACCAAGATTTGTAAAGGAAGTTAATATTGAGTAGCCTTTGGCTTTATGAAAATCTGCCTTTTTCGCTATGAATAATAGGCCGTAAATAGTAGCAATATACTACATCTAGTGGTTGCCAGATTCACTTTTTCGGTATATAATTATCTCTCGTGCAGCGGTTTTGGCTTATATTTTTTATAAGCAGTACTGATAAAAAGGGCCCTTTGGGGATGGCTGTTTTCGGTCCGCCGGCACATAAACGAATGAGAGGGATAATATATGAAAAAGACAAGATTACGTATCGGACTTGATGTAGATGACACGCTTTATGAGTGCAATTCCTATGCACTTTCCATTATCAATAAGCGCCATCCGGATGAAGAGCCGGTCAGCATAAATGAGATAAAGGGATGGGGAAATTACGGTCGTCATTTCGATGAGCGTATTGCCCTCTATTCCGACCCTGAATTTGTACGTACACAGCCTATTATACCGGGAGCTCAGAAGTTCGTGCGTGACCTTTCCAAGCATGCGGACGTATTCTTTGTAACCGCGGTTCCTGTTATGTGTATGTCTGCCCGTGCCGAGAGACTGGTGCAGGACTTCCCTGAGATTCCTTCTCAGAATATTATTATAGGTACACGTAAGGATGTTATGGCTCTGGATATGCTTCTGGATGACGGAGCCCACAATATAGCCTCCTCCAAGGCAAATTACCCTGTACTTTTCAGAAAGCCCTGGAATATGGATATGACAGGCTTGCTCGCTGTTAACAGCTACTCTGACTTTATGCAGCTGTTCAAGATGGTGAGAAATTCCTTCACCGAGAAGGCGCCTGACCTGTCAGAGGGTGGAGTTATCTGTCTGGTAGGACCGTCCGGCTCTCTTAAGAATGAGATTTCTCAGGCTATGACAGAGATTTCCTCCGACTTTGAGAAGCCCCTCACTTCTACCACCAGACCACGTAATGCTTCTGAGAATGCAGACGCATATCGTTTTATTTCAGAAGAGGAATTCATCCAGGAAAAGGACTCTGGGCATTATTTGGAGACCACTGTTTATTCCAGATACCACTTCGGAACTTCTGCGAATGAAGTGCAGCCTATCGTGGAGAGGGGAAATTATGCAGTTATTCCTATCGATATCTGCGGTGCACTGACCATCCGTAACAGGTTCAGGAATCAGGCTTTATTGGTATTTGTTAATCGTGACAAGACAGACGTGGTCAAAAATATTATCAGCAGAAAGCTGGACGAGGATGACAAGGTACGTCGTATCATGTCCCTTGACTTTGAGTATAGAAACAACGATATTTGCGATATTGAGCTTATGGTCCAGGATGACCCGAAGGAAGCAGCTCAGAATCTTATCGATGTTATCCGAAATAAGCTGGCCAAATAGCTCACTTTCCATAGGAAACGTGCGCGCTTGTGGCAGGGAGACATTATGTTTACAGATTTACTAAAGAAAATAGAAGAATATGACAAAATTATAATTCACAGACATTCAAGACCGGACGGGGATGCCATAGGCAGCCAGGTGGGACTTAAGCATGTTATCACCTCCAACTGGCCTGATAAAAAGGTACTGATGGTAGGAGACCCTGCCGGCAGATATGATTTTATCGAGGATTCTGTCATGGATGAGGTGGAAGACTGTGAGTATGGTGAGGCTCTTGCCATCGTGCTGGATACTTCCGCTCCACATCTTATCTCTGACGACAGGTATCTGAAGGCACGTGAAAATGCCCGTATCGACCATCATCTTTTTATAGATACCATTTGCGGTACTGAGGTGGTAGACTCTTCCTACGAGAGCTGCTGCGGCGTTATTACTGCTATGGTAAGAGAGTGCGGTCTTAAAATCGATGAAGTGGGTGCCAGAGCGCTTTTTACAGGTATGGTTACTGACAGCGGACGTTTCCGTTTTGACCAGACTACCGATAAGACCTTCATGAATGCTGCTTTCCTCTACGAAAAGGGCAATATGGACTTTAACGTCCTCTATAAGAACCTTTATGCTGAGGATTTTGCTGGGATTAAGCGTAAGGCAGAGTTTATTCTCAAGATTCAGTTTACCGAGCACAATGTGGCTTATATCTACAATACTTTGGAGGAGGTTGCAGCTACAGGACTGTCTACCTTTGCGGTTTCCCGTGGTATGGTAGGTACTATGGCAGACATCAAGGGTGTAGATATCTGGGTTAATTTTACCGAGGAAGTCGGTGAAGATGGACAGCTGCATGTGCTATGCGAGCTGAGATCAAGCAAATATAACATCAATCCGGTGGCAGTAAAGTTCGGCGGTGGCGGTCACGAGAAGGCCAGCGGTGCGACGGTTGCAGATAAGGCTACGGCAATGACAATGCTGGGCGACCTGGATGCAATGATGATATAACCGGATGAAATTTATAGAATATAGTGATTAGATACACGAAAAGCCCGATTTGAGGGCTTTTCGCATATAAACAGGAGAAAGAAGGCTTATGAACGAGAACGTCAAAAAAGAGATTTTAGAGAAGATTAAGGCATATAACCATATTATTGTGGGCCGTCACTACAGACCTGATGGAGACGCCGTAGGCTCCTCCAATGGTCTTGCCTGGATTATCAGAGACAGCTTCCCGGGAAAGAGAGTAGAGGTTATCAATGAGGACTATTCAGGATATCTGGCATTTTTGGGAGACGAAGAGACGGTTATTCCTGATGAAGAGTACGCAGATGCCCTTTTCATCGCGGTAGACTCCGCCAATGTGGACAGGCTGTCCAATAAAAAAAGCGGTCTGGCCCGTGAAATCGTAAAGATTGATCATCACGTGGATATTTCTCCCTACGGTGATATTTCCTGGGTAGAGGATTACAGAAGCTCTGCCTGTGAGATGATTGTTGACTTCTATAAGACCTTTCAGGATGAGCTGGTGCTTAGCAAGAAAGCAGCTACCTTCCTCTATACAGGTATGGTGACAGACAGCGGACGCTTCAGATTCAATTCCACCAGCGGTGAGACCATGAGAAATGCAGGCATCCTTTTGGATACAGGCATTGATTTGGAGACACTGCAGGCTTATCTGGATTTGGAAGATTTTGACTATTATAAGTTCCAGGCTTTCGTACTGGGGGCTATGAAAATTACGGAAAATGGTGTGGCTTATGTACACATTACCCGCGAGATTCAGGATGAATTCCATCTTACTTCTGAGCAGGCCAGCAATTCCGTAAGTTATATGAGCGGTATTAAAGGTGCTATCTGCTGGTTGGCCTTTATCAAGAATCCGGGGGACAATGACGAAATCAGAGTACGTCTTCGTTCCAGATTTATGACCATTAATAAGCTGGCAGAGCAGTACGGTGGTGGTGGTCATGAATGTGCTGCAGGTGCTACCGTTCACTCGGAAGAAGAGTTAATGGAACTGGTGGGAAAGGCAGATGCTTTAGTAAAAGAATATAAGGAATCTCACGAAGGCTGGATGTAAAATAAAAGGACTGTTTAACCGCAATGTTTTAATAGACGTTGCGATTAACAGTCCTTTTTTTACTGACCGTTTTTAAAATATTTTTCTTCCTCTTCAGGAGTTAGACCAACATATTTTCTCAGGGCCTTTATCAAATCGGTGTTGCGATTTGACAGTAAAGACATGAGTTTATTGCACTTGGTCTGCCAGGTGGCATAGGTGGATATATAGAGTCCTTTATATTCTCTCTTTGGGAAAAGATAGGTGCCGCCCCATAGAGCGCAGTTGTACTTCATATCATGGGAATTGCGGTCTATGAAGTTTTCCTGAACGTATTTCAGGGTAAATTCGGGACTGTAAGCCTCCTGACAATATTTTCCTATGGTGGCGAGAAGATCGGTCCTGAATTTTTCTATCTTCAGCAGATTTACAAGGAGCCTGCTGTAGGTCATGGAATTATTGGGACTGAAATAATTATTGGCATATACCGACATTATATTTTCTCTCATGGCTATATCCTGATCATGGAGAGCCATAGTCCATTTGCCGTCTTTTATGCGATAGAGACGCACATGACAGTCATCATCAGCAGTCCAAAGCTGGGTGGCCCAGTAGGTGAGAAAACTGTCATAATCGAAGTATTCGCAGAATTTGTCCAACAAAGCAGGATCTTTCTTATTGCCGTAAATAATAAGATTAATGGCGTTCTTTAGATGATTAACATCCGCCTGGCTGCCACCTTTTACGGAATTCGCAGAAAAATTAATGTCAATAACCACATCTTCGGGATCTACCCCCTCGTGGTGGGCAATCATGTCTTTGTCCTGGTGTTCTCTTATATAGTAGAGACCTCTGTACTCGTTGTTGACGTAGAGATTAACGGGGCGATAACTTTCATTTAAGATTATTTCTTCGTCGTAGTAGTACTCCAGAAGCGAGGAAAAAATCTCGTCCCTCATAAGGGTATAGGCATTGTCCTGGGAGCCGCTTCTCAAAGTAATAGACTTGAATTCCTCTATGTCGTTATGGTCAAAAAGTTTGTAATTAAGTTTTGAAGGACCAAATTGGGATTTGAATTTTATCTCGTAACTTGCTTTGTCGGCATAGAGAGAGGAGGCACCGCAAAGTTCAATGCCGGCATTAACCGAAAATTCCTCATCCAGTATGAGACCGTTTTCATCGCTGTTATTTTTATAGAGAGCGATATTTATGGCATACTGGCGGACTCTGTTTTTGGAGGCCTTCACCCGCTTCCAATCATTTGCTGACATGGATACGGACACTACATCCAGAGTCAGCTGGCGGTCATTGATAAAGTAGTTGTATACACTTTCGAAGCTATGCAGTTTATCGCCGTCTACGCTGATAGCCCTGAGGGTAGTAGTCTTGGTAAAAGTGATAGGCTTGCCATCCCAGACCTTTGAAGAGGTAGTGGGAGCAGAGCAGTCAGTAGTGTAGTATATAGTACCCGGAGAAGTAAACTCTACGGTAACGCTGTCTTTGTAAGCACCGCTTTTTACACTGGCTATAGGAATAGGAGAGAAATCTTCCGCCCCCTCATTATTAATCTGACCCGGTGTAGCAGTACCCTGTATAATAAAGCGCGACGGGGCCTCAGGACTGCGTCCGTAACTTACACCGTCATAGAGTTCAGGGTAGTTCACGCAATCGCAAATAAGGCCATCATTTCGAGTCAGATAGAGGGTCTCACCGAAGTAGGAAAGTTCTATGGGCGACTCGGGATATTTGAAAAGGGCGGTAGGAGTGTCGTAGATTTTAGTAGCCCTGCCTACACAGTAAATAATAACGTACTTTCCGGCTTCTAAAGTAATATCAGGCAATCTGTAGCTCAGTAGTCGCTTGGAGGAATCGGATAGGTAGTAATCTGACAGCCGGATGCTTTCATTTGAAGCATTGAAAAGCTCCACCAGCTCGTAATAGTCCTTGAGGCCGGTAGAAGAGGTGTAGGCTGCATATTTGTTGTTGGATGAGAGTAACTCGTTGATTATAAGCCCCGGAGCGTCAGGGGACAGGGCAGAGCCGGATACCATGGCCAGAGCCCGCTTATGCCCCTCCAAATCATTGGAAAAGCCGGGAGAGGGGATATCTGTTTTGCCTTCGGGGGTAACTGAGTAGTCACTTTCAAGACTCTCGTAGGAAAGCTTGTCTATCAAAAGCCCATCAGCGCGGGTCAGAGTCACAGTTTCGCCGTCATTACTGAGCTTTAGCGCGAGGTCTCCCGGAATGGTTTTCTTTTCATCGCTTCCGGGCAAAGATACTTCACTGTCGCAGGTCAGCACTATATATTCATGGCTCTTAAGCAGGACCTCTGGCAGCTTGGCCTTCAGGGGCTTATTTTCTTTATCAGAAAGGAAAAAAGCAGAAAGGTTCAAGTCCTCATCGCCCGCATTATACAGTTCAATCCAGTCACAAAGAGCCCCATTCATGACGTAACTCTTGTTAGAAGCCATCATTTCGCTGATAATAAGGGCTTCAGGCGAAGGCGTAGGAGTGGATGTCACGGTAGGTGTGGGAGAGGCAGTAGGCGTCGGGCTAAGAGTAGGCGTAGACGTAGAAGTGGGCATAACGGTAGGAGAGGGGTTCTCAGCACCGGAAAAAAAGCCACATGCAGAAAACAGCAGCAGTATCAAAGATATAATTATAAATATATAGGAACGAGCATTGTTACTCATCAACTGAATTCACCTTTAATTTTTACTAAGAATGTAAAAGTGTAAAAACGTATTTACCGGATAATAATATCATATTTGTAAATATGTGTATAGCAATTTGTAAAGCAAAAATCAAAACTTCGCAGTTGCTGATGGGGGGCGCTTCGCTCCGTTTCCACCTTTTTCTCGCCATCAGCACGCCTCACAGCCTTTGAATATCGTTTTATGTTGTTTTTCTTAACTGCGCTCCCTGCCGCAAAGGCTTATGCCGAGTTCGTTGACCGCTCGCGGTACGACACTAACCGACGCGTTCTGCTCGTTCCGGGCTGGAACCGGAACGAGCGACGCCCACGTCGATAAGTGTCGTTTTTTGTTAACTTAAATCTTCATAAGTGAACCGCTCGGGTCAAAGACTCGGATGAAGCCTTTCCGTTCAATGCGCGCTCTAAAGAAGTCTGTGCGGGGCGATATTCAAAGACTGTAATGCATGCCTCAGGCCACCGCCAAATGTACTGCACTCCGCTCCGCCACGGCTTTACAGCGAGTGAGAACCTGTGTCCGCGACGGGTTTTGAAGGACCGGAGGTGTTAATCGCAAGCGCTATTACGAATATGGGACCGCCTTGAGTCCTGACTATG
>JAZUHR010000261.1:0-3552 GCA_045641825.1 Lachnospiraceae bacterium | reverse complement strand
CAACTGAAGGCCAGATTGAAACGATTACGCGGATACCCATAGAATGAAGTTCATCCACCATAGCCTTAGGATCAGGCCAGTAGGTCTTATCAAACTTCCAGTCACCCTGTACTGTCCAGTGGAAGAAGTCGATAACAATCTGATCGATCTTGATGCCCTCTTCCTTGTACTTTCTGGCTACGGAAAGCACTTCCTCCTGTGTACGGTATCTCAGTTTGCACTGCCACAGTCCCATAAGGCTCTCAGGGAACATAGGTGCATGACCGGAAACGGCTGTATAATTTTCAAGAATCTTCTTAGGATTTTCATCTGCAGTGATCCAGTAGTCCATCTGCTTTGTGCTCTCGGCTATCCACTCGGTGTAGTTCTTACCGAAAGTTACACGGCCGACTGCAGGATTGTTCCAAAGCATACCATAGCCCATATTGGACATGAAGAAAGGTACGGTAATCTGGGAGTTTCTCTGAGCCAGTTCCAGACCTGTGCCCATCAGTTCGAACACTCCGTCCTGATACTGTCCCATACCAAAAATCTTCTCGCCCGGATTGGCATCGAACTTAACATTCAGCTTGTAATCGCTGCCGCCCATAATGCCCTTCCACTCACGGTTAATCACCTTTAAGCAACGGCTCTCCAGGGAAATAGTACCGCCGTATGATCGGAAATACTCACGGAGAATCATCTTGTCATCTCTATAGAAGGTAATAATACCTACAAAATTAACTGTCGCACGGATACGGCCGTTGGTAATCTCACCTACGGTCTGCCACTCGCCTGTACCATCGCCGCACCACTCTGTGGGAGCACCGATTTTGACTGTGGTCTCGCATTTTTTTGGCTGCTCAGTCAGGGCCCATTCCTTGTCGGAAATAGGATTGTACATAGCAGATCTCACACGTAGGGAATTCTCTCCCCAGGCTTCGATGCGAACAGTCTCGCCTCTGGTCTTGAATACCAGTGCACCGTTGTCGTTAAAAAATTCCATCTTTTATACTCCTCGCTGCTTAAAAAGTTCAAAATGCATCAGAATAATTATACAAGGGCCTGTAATATAAAAACACATTACTTTTTTGACAATTACAGCAGTCCCTATTCTACCTAAGCGGCTTCTGCTTTTCATCGGCCACCACGATAAGACCGATGCCGGTCACGGAGTTTCCCGGTTCGATATGCCCGTTCCAGCTCTCGTTCTGCAATGTCACAATTTTTCCTTCCACCTGACACGCGCTGCACCAGTTCTGACTGCTGATAATATCCCCGGCAAAAGGAATCGTGAGAGTCCAGCTGTCTATGGCCGCCGCACCTGTGTTTTTCACAGAGATATCATACTGATAGCCGCAGGAGTCACCGCCCCAGCTGCTGGAAAGTTTTAGTACTATGGACAGACTTCCCTGATTTATCACGTATTCTGTCCCCACCGCTGCCTCAGGAGTCAGGGAATTATCCACATGTGGCGGATCTTGTTCACTGCTGCCGGCGGATTCGTTCCAATTATCCCCGCTATTTCCACCGGTATTATCTCCTTCGTCAATAGCGGAAAAATCAGGCACTTCGCCTATAAGCCCGCCGTTTCCCAAGGTCACCACCTTATAGAACCACTTACCCTCCTGACTCAGGTCATTCTGAGTGAAGCCGTTGGTCTTTTTACAGGAGGAAACTATGAGACAGGAACTTTCGTTCTTGTTGGCCAGATTCCAAATACAGGAAGAAACCCCGTATTTATCCATAAGTGCCATCCACTTATTGGCTTCATTCTCGTTGCAGGCTCCGTTACCGCTGGCGTCGGTAATACCGTACTCGGTAACAAAGATAGGTAGCCCCTTCTTCAGAGCATTTTCCATGGTGGTACGAAGTCCGCTCTGGTGTGTACCTGCGTAAAAATGCAGTGTGTACATAATATTGTCATAGCCCTTAATCGGGTCGGCCGCCGCCTTGTCCACTTCCTGGGACCAGGTAGGGGTACCTACTACGATGATGGCATTGGGGTCATTTTTTCTGATGACAGGGATGACCTCTTCGGCATATTTTTTGATGGTGCTCCAGCTCACGCCGCCATTGGGCTCATTGCATATCTCGTAGATTACATTGTTGTAGCTGCTGTATTTCTTGGACATCTCGTCAAAAAATTTGAGTGCCTCTGCTTTGTTTTTATTGGGGTCATTGTCGTGCAGGATGTGCCAATCGATAATGACATACATATCCTCCGCCGTCGCATACTCTACGCCCTTTTCCACCAGAGCCTTGAGATTGGCCTTATTGCCTCCGGCACAATATCCGCCTTCATCGGTGTAGAGAGCCAGACGCATTATATTCACGCCCCACTCATAACGGAATTCATGGAAAGCCTTCTGGTCCACAAACTGAGGGAACCACTGGAGTCCTGCCGTGCTGATGCCCTTAAGCTGGACAGCATTGCCATTTTCATCCACTATGCTGATACCCTCTACGTGAAGTCTGCCGGAGGTAGACGGAGCTACCAGCCGGTCATTTTCCGGCTTTACGAAAATCGTGGGAGTCGGCGTGGCTGTAGGCTTCTTGGTAGGAGTCGGCGTGGCTGTAGGCTTCTTGGTTGGTGTCGGTGTAGGCTTCTTTGTGGGCGTAGGTGTGGGCTTTTTTGTAGGTGTTGGGGTAGGCTGCTTCGTGGGAGCAGATGTGGGCTGTTCAGTCGGAGTCGTAGTAGGCTCCGGTGTGTCTGTCGGAGCGGTAGTGGGCTCCGGTGTGTCTGTCGGAGCGGTGGTGGGCACCGGTGTGGGCGCCTCGGAGGGCTCCAATTCCTTTGTCACTATAGGATTAGGAGTAACTGTAACAGTCACCTCAGGCGTAGGCGTATCCGTCACCTTCGGTTCCTTGGTAGGCTTGGGCGTCTTGGTAGGCTTAGGTGTAGAGGTCACTGTGGTGCCCTGCACGTGGTTCAGCTGATTTTCCCTGGCCTTCAGGTCATTTGCATAAAAAAGCAGGATAATTACACCGCCGATTTCCAGCAGTGCAATTATCCCTAGTATCACACTTATTACTATTGCTTTTCTCTTACTCAATTTCTGCTAAAGCCTCTTTAATCTTAACAATCATTTCATCATACTCTGCGTCTGTCAGATATTTTTTGTCAGGGTTCATCTGGAAGGTACCACCCCATTCATCGCCATCCTTGTACTTAGGTACCAGGTGCATATGAAGATGACAGCCGGTATCACCGTATGCGCCGTAATTCACCTTATCAGGATTGAATACCTTATGGATAGCCTTGGAAGCCTTGGCTACATCCTCCATGAAAGCTGCTCTCTCGGAAGCATCGATATCTACCACTTCGCTCACATGATCCTTATAAGCCACGATAAATCTGCCGTATTTACTCTGCTCCTTAAAAAGCACCAAGATGCTTACTGACAGGTCACATACATAAATACCGAATTTATCCAGAGCAGGACCGCCCTTCATACAATATCCGCAATTACAATCCTTCATAGCAATTCCTCTTTTCTTAAAAATCTTAGGATAGTGTAATACTTTACTTTCTTAAATTCAATTAAAAAACTATGACTTTTACGCAATTAT
>JAZUHR010000260.1:0-21403 GCA_045641825.1 Lachnospiraceae bacterium | reverse complement strand
TAGGAACTCTTTTTCAATTCTCATTTTTACGAATAAAATTTTACGCTAGCTGTTTTGGCCGAATTTCTGTTTATTATTATTCTGCTTTTTGATATAATTGAGTTATGAAGAGAAAAATTACCACAAACAAAATATTCATATTATTGTCGGCATTGCTGTTTATCATGTGTCTGTCCTCCTGCGGCCTATCAGGTCATGCACCTGTTTCTCCCGCTGTGCCTTTTGTCACTGTTACCGCAGAAGTTTCTTCGACTGCCGCCATTACTCCCACCGCAACTTCTGCCCCCACTGTGACTCCGGTTCCCACCGCAACCGCTGCAGTCCTTTCTCCCACTTTATCGCCTGCAAAGTTCCCCTTCGATTTTGGAGTGTTCATAGGGCTGGACGAGGAAGACATCGACAGGATTCATGGCTACCGTACAGTCGTTATCGATGCACAGTATGCAGAAGCCTCCCAAATAAGCAGGCTTAAAGAGGAGGGTACTACGGTTTACAGTTACCTGAATGTAGGCTCTCTGGAGACCTTTAGAGACTACTATAACACCTTCTCTCACCTCACATTGGGTGCTTACGAGAACTGGGATGAGGAGCGCTGGATCGATGTGTCCGACGCCTCCTGGCAGAAAAAGTGCGTATCCCTTGCCATGGAGTACCTGGATAAAGGCGTCGACGGATTTTTTATTGATAATTGCGATGTTTACTATTATTACCATAAGTCAAAAATTTTCGACGGTCTTGTAAGCATCATCAAAGAAATCCGAGCCACCGGTGCCCACGTGATGATAAACGGTAGCGAAACTTTTATCAGTGAATGCCTTAAAAAAGCCGCCGGCGGAAAACTCCTGCTCACAGATATCTGTGACAGCGTCAATCAGGAGACCGTCTGGTCCTCCATCGACTTCGATCACGGTACATTCGGCAAGGCAGACTCTGAGGACACCGCCTACTATTTAGAGTATCTGGAAGCCTCTGAAAAAGCAGGCCTTGACGTTTATCTGCTGGAATACACCACAGATCCTGAACTTTCCGAAAAAATAAAGGCCCAGTGTGAAAAACGCCACTGGCACCTTTATATTTCATCATCTATTGAACTTAACACAATCTGATTCAGTCCAGACTCCAATCGATAGGGGTCTGCCCCGTACTTATAAGAAATTTATTTGTCTGTGAAAAATGCTTACACCCGAAAAAGCCTCTGTAGGATGACAAGGGACTGGGATGGGGTGCTCTCAAAATCAAGTGCTTGGGATTGGTAATAAGACTTGCCTTCTTCTGGGCAGGGGAGCCCCACAGCAGGAAAACTACCGGAGTCTCCTTCTCATTTAGTGCCGTAAGGGCTGCATCCGTAAACTGCTCCCAGCCGTGTCCAGCATGAGAATTGGCCTGATGGGCTCTCACTGTGAGAACGGTATTCAGCATCAATACACCCTGCTTGGCCCAGGGTGTCAAGTCTCCGTGATTCGGAATATGAAAACCGATATCATCGTGAAGCTCCTTGTAGATATTTTTTAATGACGGTGGCACATCCGTGGGCGGCTTTACAGAAAAGCAGAGGCCATGCGCCTGCCCCGGTTCGTGATATGGGTCCTGCCCCACCATAACCACCTTTACATCCGAAAAAGATGCATAGTGAAAGGCATTGAAAATATCTCCGGAAGGTGGATATACCACCTGAGTCTCATATTCTTTTTTTATAAAACTATATAATTCCTTGTAATAAGGCTTCTTATACTCTTCCTGCAAATATTTATCCCAATCATTGTTAATAGCGCTCATATTTCCCCCAAATGTATCAGAGTCTTACGGAAATACCTTCTTTTCGAAGATACTCTTTGAGATCCTTAATTTCCATTTCCTTATAGTGAAAAAGAGAAGCCGCCAGAGCCGCATCTGCTTTTCCTTCCGTAAGCACATCCTTAAAATGCTCCATAGTGCCTGCACCACCGGATGCGATAACCGGAATGGATACTACTTCGGAAATTCTTCGTGTAAGTTCTATATCAAAACCATTCTTAGTGCCGTCACAATCCATGGATGTTACCAGAAGTTCACCTGCTCCCAGTTCACAGGCCTTACGAGCCCATTCTATGGCATCTATTCCCATATCCACACGGCCGCCGTTTTTATAAATATTCCAGCCACCCTTGTCATTACGCTTGGCATCGATAGCCACTACCACGCACTGACTGCCGAAAATCTCCGCTGCTTCCGAGATAAGAGAAGGGTTCATAATTGCAGCAGAATTCACCGCCACCTTATCGGCACCTTCTCGTAAAATCGCTCTGAAATCTTCTATAGTGCGAATACCTCCACCCACTGTAAAAGGGATGAAAATAGCCTCACTGATTTTTCTTACTAAGTCCGCCTTAATCTCTCTGGCATCCGACGATGCAGTAATATCCAGGAAAACCAGTTCATCCGCACCGGCCTTATCATATGCCGCCGCAGTCTCTACCGGGTCTCCTGCATCTCTGATATTTACAAAATTTATTCCTTTAACAACTCTGCCGTCCTTAATGTCCAGGCAGGGAATTATTCTGGTTGTGTACATGTTATTCTACCTCCTCTTCTCCCCCTTCGAAAAGTGCTCATCTGCTTAAATTGCCGCAAAATTCTTAAGTATCTGAAGCCCTACTTCTCCGCTCTTTTCCGGATGAAACTGTGTAGCAAAAAGGTTGTTTTTTTCAACCGCGGCATCAAAGTCCTGAATATAATGGCACTTGGCGGACACCACATTTTCACCTGCAGTCAGGAAATAGCTATGAACAAAATATACATATTCTTCCCTATTGAGCCCCTTAAAAAGTCTGGATTTTTCATCAATATTTATGGAATTCCAACCGATATGAGGTACCTTCAGTCCCTTATCCGTAGGGAATTTAGTGACCTTCCCCTTAAGAATTCCCAGACAGTCCACACCGCCCGCTTCTTCCGAATAGTCAAAAAGCATCTGTAGTCCAAGGCATATTCCCAAAAGTGGAATGTCTTTTCCCACCGCTTCTTTAACCACTTTGTCCATACCGGTGTCTATAAGTTTCTTCATGGCTTCGCTGGCCGCACCTACACCGGGCAGAACTATATGATCTGCTTTTATAATCTCTTTCGCATCCGTGGAAAGAATTACCTCTTCACCTATGAATTTAAAGGCCTTCTCAACACTTCTGATATTGCCTGCACCATAATCGATTATCGCAATCATCCTGTCACCTCTGTCTGTCAAAATTCAAAAAAGCATTTTCCGCCCAATTATCCAAAAAACAAAATATAAGGGCCAAAGCCAAAGCTTTAGCCCTAAAATTTACTGCTTATTACCGACTTCCTTTACCTTGTCAAAAATATATGTGGTCAGGTATCTGTTAGCAGGTAATTCACCCAGTTTGCTCTCCATATCATCATAATCATGGATTACTTTTACAGCCTCATCTTCGCTTATGCCATACTCACTTTCCAAAAGTCCAATAAGTATAGAACGAAGATACAACAAATGGTCCTCAATTTCAAGTTCATATGCATGGTCAATGTAAAAATTATAAATCATCACGCCCTGAAGCAGATCTCTGAGCGCCCTGGTCTTGTCTCCTAAAGCATAGTGATTGTTAAAAGAAGTAATCTCTACGTTGACAAAATTTACGGTATAAACCTTATCCTGCAGGATTTTGTCCTTGTCCTTGAGCTTAAGTCCCAACAGCTGATTGTAGGCCTCAGTATAAAGATCGGGATTCTTCTCGGTAAGAGCCTGATTGAAATCCTTTTCCGCTTCTTTTATTGAAGCATTATAGTTGGCTGTGTTGATTCCACTGATAATAAGTGCCGCAATAGCAGCAAACATAGCAAAAATAACAATACATCCTGCCAGGTTCAGTTTCTGCGTATTACCTGTATCCTCAAGCAGCATTTTTTCCATCTGCTCGCGTTTTTTTGCCTTGGCTTCTGCCTTTTCCTCAGCAGTCTGCTTAGCCTTGGCAGCCTTGGCTTCCGCCGCAGCCTTCTTCTTTTCATCGGCTGCTTTCTTCTTTTCTTCCTTCTGAGCCTTCTTTTTCTCAGCGGCCTCAGCCTTCTTAGCCGCAATCTCTTCTTCCGAAGGTTCAGGCTTTATCTTCTCGGGCGGAATAGGTACATTTCCAAAAAGCTTAAGGAAAAATGGGATTTTCTCCTTCTTGGCATCAGCCTTTGCCTTATTTTCCTCGGTCTCGTCCTCAAGCTCAGTAAACAGTCCGTCAAGACTGCTGATATCTTCCGAACTTAAGCCCTCAAGTCCCTGAATATCATTCAGTGAATGAGGAGTCTCGCTTTCCGTGCCACCGGAGAAAATATCGGCCAAATCGCCTTCTCCTTCGGTTTCCACCGGTAATTCCTCAATGGAATTATCTACGACCCACTCGTCCTCGGCACTTGCTGCTTCCTCTGACGGTGCAGGGGCCGCACTGTCGCCTGCATCCACAAATTCAACATGGGAACTATCATCAGCATCTTCATCGGCCAGCAGGGCATCCAGACTCTCAGTGTCTATCATCGACACCTCATCACCATTGGAAATAATGGTGACATTGGAATTATCTTCTTCAGCTGCCTCAGCCATATTTCCAAACATATCTGCGAAGGCATCCGCTTCATCATTACCTGTGTCTTCTGCTACTGCTGCAGTATCGTCTGATACTACTGTATCTTCTGCTAAGTTACCTGCCAGGTCCTGAGTCGCATCGTAGAATTCTTCCGCATCGTCAGCCGTCTGCTGAGGCTTCATTCTATCGTCCTGCACCTCATTCGCAGTAGGCGCCATATTTGCGTCAGATGATTCGGTAAATGTTTCCTCAAAATCTGTATTTTCTTCCCCTATTTCAGACTCTGCGCTTTCTGTTTCAGACACGCCAAATGGCTTTCCGGGATTGTACTCCTCGGAAAGCTCATTAGCAATCATCTCATCAATGAGGCTGTCATCAAGATCATCCTCAAAAATGTTATAGTTTTCTATTGTGTCATCTGCATCCTGACCCAAGTCTTCGCTATCTTGATCGTCTAAATCGTCGAAATAGCCACTCTCACCGGAAAAATCACTGGAATCCTCTTCGAAATCAAGATCGTCCGCGTACTCCTCTGGCACCACATGGAACTGGAGTTTTTTGTCCTCTTCTATGTAGTCATTAAGAAAGCCCGGAATGTCCTGTCTCTCGTAGCTGTCCCTGATCTCGCCATCTCGGCGTCTTCTATAGGAAGACAGCCTGTCTTCTTCTTTTTCACCGGCATCGGATGTAAGCCCCTTCAGCAGATTGTCAAGATATGATTCATCTGTCGGCATCCGTTTGTTCTCCGAATATTTTTTCTAACCCCTGTAAAAATCCTACTTAAGGATAAGCTTATCGATCTCACCAACAAGTCTGTTGATCTCAGGCTTAGTGATCTGTGCATCTGCGCCAAGGGAGTTGCCCTTTGCAATCATGTCAGAAGAAATCATAGATGAGAAAATGATAACCGGAAGCTTCTTGGTAGCGTCTGTAGTCTTGATAAGCTTTGTAAGACGATGACCATCCATACGAGGCATCTCAATATCAGTGATAACCAGCTTGACCATCTCGGTAACATCGCCCTTTTCTGCCATTGTCTCAAGCTTTTCCCATGCTTCCTGACCATCCATATTGACGATAAGGTTGGTGTAGCCTGCTTTCTTAAGGCAGTCCTGAAGGAGCTGGGAAAGAAGAGCTGAGTCCTCAGCGATAAGAATAGGTTTCTCATTTCTTGCACGTAAGCCGAGAGCATCTACATCTGTTACCTGAAGAGTGGTTTCAGGAGAAATCTCAGCGATAATCTTCTCGAAGTCAAGAAGAACGATAAGTCTGTCATCAAGCTTTACAATACCTGTAGCAACGCCCTTGCCCTGGCCGTTCAGTGTTGAATCAGGCTTAAGCACCTGCTCCCAGGATACTCTGTTAATACCGATAACGGAATGTACATGGAATGCAGCGTTGGTATTATTAAAATATGTAACAATGTAAAGATCTGTCTTAGGATTCTGAGATTCAGGGAGATTGAGTACCTTGGCAAGATTAATGCTGGTAATTACCTCGTCTCTGGGCATGAAGATGCCTTCGATTGCAGGATCTGAATTAGGAACAGGAACAGCAGGTGTGTACTGCAGAATTTCACGAATCTTGGCTACGTTAATACCGTAACGATTATCGCCTACAGTAAACTCCAGAATTTCAAGTTCATTTGTGCCACTTTCAAGTAAGATGTTGGTATCCATTTACAACTTCCTCCGTTTATCGCTTTTATTTTTCATAGCTCACTTAACTTTAATGACCACTGACTCTTTATTCTTATTTGTCAGGGTCAAGGCCGCCTTTGATATCTCAGTGTCTTTATCTACTGCGAAAATCAAAACCGCTTCGTAACTCTCTCCCGCCTTCAGTATCTGAGGCGAGTCGCCTACTCCTACGAACCTTAAATCATTAGGGAATAAGGTGTCGCAAGGGTACATATTTATGTTTCCATTTATATTCAGGATACAAGTGATATCCTGAGCGAAACAGTTCAATTCACTTGAACCGCCAGATTCATTTTTGATAAGGAATTTAGTTAGCAGGTAGAGTTTTCCGTCTTTTCTGGCCGGAAGATTCATTATTCCGTCTCCGACCTTATAACTGAATTCCACTACCGGCTCTGCATCGCCGTCAAAATCCACCGTTAAGCCCTCGGCTCCTATCACACCTGCTGTCTGCTTAAAGGTCTCTGATGTATTATCAGGCACCTCGGTAGGTGTAGGTGACAGTGTCGGCGTCGGTGTCTCTGCCGGTGCCGAAGTCGGTGGATTCGGATTGTTCGGATCCCTCGTAGGCGCCGTAGTAGACGTCGGCGTAGCCGTAGGTGTACTGGTAAGATAAGCAAGGGACTTGGTAGGCGTCGGAGTCAATTGCTCTTTTGTAAGTAAGAAATCCTTGTAGTTCTTATCATACTTAAGCAAGAGATCCGCAGCATACTGAGCCACCATATCCAATTCCTTCTCATTCAAAGGTGCCTGTTCTATAATGCACCCTCCGAAGGTCATACACGCGGCACATATTAAAATTAAAGCTAATTTTCTGCGCACGTTTATTCTCCATATTTTTATAGTCTGAAAATACCGAAGGAGCACAAGTACCGTACCTCCTATAGAACTATATATAGTCCCCTAACAGTATTTATCGGCTTTTAAATATCATACTTTAGAATCAAGCTCAAACCAGAACTCAACTCCGTTTGCGTGATTAATCACGCCGTAAGGCTTGTTGTGGGCCTCCATAATAGCTTTTACTATGGATAGACCGATACCGGAGCCACCGTATTCACGGGTGCGGGCCTTATCTACTTTATAGAACTTTATCCAGATTTTGTCTATATCCTCTTCAGGAATCGGGCTTCCTGTATTGAAAACACTGACACGCACTCTGTCTTTATTCTTAACTGCCTTTACACTTAAAATCTTCTCGTTTTCACAGTGATTAATCGCATTGGTAAGGTAGTTGGTGAAAACCTCTTCTATCATATACTCGTCTGCCCAGACATCCACATGCTCAGGCAAGTCTGTATTGACCGTAATTTCATTTTTCTCCAGAAGAACCGAGGTCTTGGAGATGGAGGCCAAAATCACCTGTGACAGGTCAAAGCGCTCCAATTCTATCATCTGACTGCCCTGTTCGATGTGATTAAGTGTCAAAAGCTTCTTAACCATATTATTCATCTTGGCAGCTTCATCGATAATAACATCGCAGTAATACTCTCTGCTGTCATCATCATCATTTATGCATTCCTTAAGTCCCTCAGCATAGCCGGAAATAAGGGCTATCGGGGTCTTCAGCTCGTGAGTCACGTTGGATAAAAATTCCTTACGCATCTCATCAATCTGTATTTTTTCCATAATATCGGTCTGTAGCTGGTTATTGGCACTCTTAAGATCGGAGATAGTTTCCTCCAGCTTTTCGGAAAGGTGATTGATGCTCTGGCCCAATTCACCGATTTCATCATTAGCTTCGCCCTCGTATCTGGTATTAAAATCCAGCTCTGCCATGCATTTAGCGATGGTGGAAAGCTGCACGATAGGCCTGATTACTGCATTTGCGCATAAAAGCATAACCACTGTGGTAAGCAAAAGCACCAAAATACCTGCATAAAGAAGGAAGGTATTGGCGATTTTGGCGCTCTCACGAATGCTTTCAACGCTGGCTCTAAGGAGTATCACCGATGCATTCTCGAAATTATCCGTCGTTATATCGTCCTTCATAAGCTCGATATAAGTGCTCTCCGTACGTGCCTCATACAGCACTACTACAGAGTAATCGGCATTTTCCACCAGGACTTCCTGTCTGTGGAATTCCTGAGACCCCGGGAAAACCTTTTCCCTGATTCTCTCCTTTATAAGC
Organism: Lachnospiraceae bacterium; assembly: GCA_045641825.1. Lineage (GTDB taxonomy): Bacteria > Bacillota > Clostridia > Lachnospirales > Lachnospiraceae > RGIG3528. The sequence continues at coordinate 13,010 of JAZUHR010000260.1, read as the reverse complement.
ATCTCGCGGCTGTAATCATTGGCCGTGGAATAATTATAAAGTCCTTTCCAAAATATATAGATATTGATACCTGTTCTGTTGGATAAAGCCTCCAAAGCACTGGCATCATCTGCATCCAAAAACGAATTTGTGTTCTGATCCTTTAATGGCTTTTTGTCGCCGGGATTTTTCGCTCCCGAATTTTTCTCATTTGAATTGGTCTTTGAGCTCTCTTCGTCTACGGGCTCTGGGGCATTTTCTAAATCAGTATCTATGTCCGTGTAATTCTCAAGGATCCTGTCCACTTCCCTATAGGCGCTCTCCAGCGAGTAGATTTTCTTGGAAATGTAATAGTCTCCCAGGAAGAAATAATTCAGTACCCAGGTCAGGAAAATAGTACATGAAAGACCTATTAAAATCAGGATTGTAATTTTGTATTTCCAGGATATCTTCATTTATATCTCAGACCTCAAACTTGTATCCCATGCCCCAGATGGTCTTGATATAATCGCCCTTTTCTCCCATTTTGCTACGAAGCTTCTTGACGTGGGTATCTATGGTGCGGGCATCCCCGAAATAGTCATAATCCCAAACGTTGTTCAGAATTTTCTCTCTGGAAAGGGCAATTCCCTTATTGGTAACGAAATAATCAAGGAGCTCAAATTCCTTAACCGAAAGGTCTATAGGCTGACCGTCAATCTTAACAGAATGTGCTGCTCTGTCAAGCACTATGCCGCCTTCCTCTACTGTCTCCTCCATAGTCATATTGACTCTGCGAAGGATGGCTTCGACTCTGGCCACCAGAATCTTCGGTGAAAAAGGCTTGGAAATATATTCGTCTACTCCCAGTTCGAAGCCTAAGAGTTCATCTCTTTCTTCGGACTTGGCAGTCAGCATGATGATAGGCACCTGGGAATACTGTCTGATTTCCTTAACTACTGCCCAACCATCCATCTTGGGCATCATTACGTCAAGAATTATCAGTGCGATATCCTTATTTGACTCCTCGAAAAAGGTATCAACGGCTTTCTCGCCATCCTCGGCTTCCAGTACCCGGAAACCTTTCTTGGCCAAAAAGTCATGCACCAGTTTTCTCATTCTGCTTTCATCATCAACAACAAGTACTTTAATCTGTTCCATTTACAGGTTCACTCTCTTTCTCTATGGTGATCCCTTGCTTTTCCAATTCGTAGAGCATGTCACGAATCCATTGTTCTTTTTCGTATAACTGCTGCTCCCAAAATGCGTATTTATCTAGTATTTCTTTCTCGTATTCCGATTTGAGCGGTGAACTTTTGCCGGTAAGCACTATTACAAACATACCGATAATGATGACAATCATTCCCGCCAAGGCTACCTTAAGACCTGCATTCTGCTTTTTAAGCTTTTGAAGCTGATCCGGATTAACCTTCTTTTCCTTGACCGGTACAGGCTTCTTCTTAGGCTTCTGCAATTCCGGTAAGGGTCTGATCTTGTCCTCTGTCGCAATCTCCGACTTAAGAATAGCCTCCCTAAGCTCCTTCAGGAAGTCCAGCCCAATGGGTGTATTCACCATTTTCCTGTCAATCATTCTGTTGTAAAGAGACAAAACCTGGCCGGCATTTTCAAAATCAGTCTTATTTCTAAGATACTTTATAGCCTCGGCTTCCTTTTTTGCCTCAGATAACGCCTCTTCCGAATCAAAGGTGTATCCCATGTACTTCTTTTCCAGACTCACTTTAAACCCTCTTAAAATCAATATAAACCCAGAAATAAGTGTACCATTTACTGAAAGGAAAAACAAGATAATAAGATATAAAGGAATAATAAAGTAAATATAAATACTGCAAGGATTTATATCCCATTCTACTCTTTACTTATGACCAAATATGGAATAAAATGTGATAAATAAGTGTACTATTCACAGCAAATCAAACATATGTGATAGCCGCGAGCTTGCTCGCAGGGTATCATATTGTTTGATTAGCGGGAAAGCTGTTCCTAAATACATGAGCAGTCTTTGAGTGACGAAGTCACGACTTACGCCGCAGGCGGAAGGGACTGCGAATGTTTTGGGAACTGCTGTGAATAGTACACGTAGGCAGCCACAACCCCTTCACTTTCGCAGCCACCAGCTGAGTAGTCACGACTTACGCCGCATTATCATTATCAGAGGTCCCCATATGAATTCTAATCCAAAATATAAATTACTTACCGGAAACGCCTTAAAAATCATCGCCCTCATCACCATGCTGATTGATCACATAGGTGCTGTACTATTAGAGGCAGGCCTGCTTCCCTATATTCAGAATGCCGTATTATCCGGCACCAATACCGATTATACCCTGAACGACCTGCACACCTACACAGCCATTGACTGGACCTTCCGTGTCATTGGTCGTATCGCCTTCCCCATCTTCCTTTTTCTTCTGGTGGAGGGCTTCATGCACACCAGAGATCCCTTTAAGTACGCTTTTCGCCTCTTTATATTTGCCCTGATTTCAGAGGTGCCCTTTGATTTAGCCGTAAACCACCGTATTCTGGAAATCGGTTATCAGAATATCTACTTCACACTTACTCTTTCCGTCCTTATGTATATTGCATTAGAGCTTACGGACGAAAATGTGGCCAAATACTGGCTTAATATGCTCTTAAAGGTAGTCATTGTTGTTTTAGCCTTATTGGGTGCCGAGGTGCTCAGATGTGATTACTCCTCTCTCGGAGTAGCCATGGCTCTTTTCATGTATGTTTTCCGCTATGATAAAAAGAAACTGATTCTTTCACTGGCCGTCATAATTTTTGTAAATGGGCTTCTGGAATCACTCTACTCAGGCTTCAGTCCCTTCAAATTTGTTGAACTTTTTGCACTTTTAGCCTTCATCCCCATTGCACTCTACAATGGCGAAAGAGGTTCCTTCCGCCTTAAGTATTTCTTCTATATCTTCTATCCTGCCCACCTTTTGATTCTGGCAGGCATAAGATATCTGATACTTAAATAGTACTAAGAAGCTTAGAAAACAGCATTAAAATAGGGCGAGACCAAATGGCCTCGCCTTTTTTATGGGATTATCCCTAAATCTTTAATTATGCTTCTATTGAAAAGAATGAATTGTAGCCGGTATTACCGCTATGGAGGCCATCGCCACCGTAGGTCTGCTTGAATTTCTCACCGGCCATCTTGTCAGCAGCATCGCGGGCTGCCTGAAGTCTCTCTGAAGAAGTCATCTTCTTGGGATCCAGCTTAGTGGTCTCGTTCTTGGTAACCTCATTCTTATCTTCTGTCTTATCTGTAGCTGGCTTCTTGGAATTCTCTGCATTCTCAGCCTTAAGCTTCTTAACATAAGCATTCGCAAGAGTTCTGTAGGAACCACGACTGATGTTCTTGTATTCAGATGCCAAAGAAGTCAGCCCGGAAGTCGCATTATTTGATTTGGGTAATGAATTAAACATACCGGAATAATTCATATAAGGATTAATTCTCATAGACTGCCTCCTTTCAAATTCTAAAAATCCCCTATTAGGTATTTGTAGTATAACCTAACAGGGGAAGCTTTTCAATAAATTTTTTCTAAAGAGTAGACTACTTTGTCTTAGGAACCAGCTTCTCCTGGCCGCCCATATAAGGACGAAGTGCTACAGGGATATTAACTGTACCGTCTGCCTGGAGGTTGTTCTCAAGGAATGCGATAAGCATACGAGGAGGAGCTACTACTGTATTGTTCAGAGTGTGAGGAAGATACTTTTCGCCATTCTCACCTGCTACTCTCATACGAAGACGTCTAGCCTGAGCATCGCCAAGATTAGAGCAGGAGCCTACTTCGAAGTACTTCTTTTGACGAGGAGATCAAGCCTCAACGTCACAGGACTTAACCTTAAGATCAGCCAGATCGCCGGAGCAGCACTCCAGTGTACGAACAGGAATATCCAGGCTTCTGAAAAGGTCAACGGTATTCTGCCAAAGCTTTTCATACCACATTTTGGACTCTTCAGGCTTACATACAACGATCATCTCCTGCTTCTCGAACTGATGAATTCTGTATACACCACGCTCCTCAATACCATGAGCACCCTTTTCCTTACGGAAGCAAGGTGAATAAGATGTAAGTGTCTGAGGAAGTGTAGCCTCAGGAATAATCTGGTCAATAAACTTACCGATCATGGAATGCTCTGAAGTACCGATCAGGTAGAGATCCTCGCCCTCAATCTTGTACATCATGGCTTCCATCTCAGCGAAGGACATAACGCCTGTAACAACGTCTGCTCTGATCATGAAAGGAGGTACACAATATGTGAAACCACGGTTAATCATGAAGTCACGGGCATAGGAAATAACTGCGGAGTGAACTCTGGCAATATCGCCCATCAGATAGTAGAAGCCATTACCTGCTACGCGACGTGCAGAATCCAGATCAATACCACAGAAGGATTCCATAATCTCAGTATGATAAGGAATCTCGAAATCAGGAACCACAGGCTCACCGAATTTCTCTATCTCCACATTCTCCGAATCATCCTTACCGATAGGTACGGACGGATCAATAATGTTAGGGATAGTCATCATAATCTTCTTAATCTTCTCTTCCAGCTCAGGTGCCTGTGCCTCAAGCTCAGCCAGACGTGCAGCGTCCTTGGCTACCAGTTTCTTAGCCTCTTCAGCCTCTTCCTTCTTGCCCTGTGCCATAAGCGCACCGATGGACTTGGAAATCTGATTCTTCTCGGCTCTCAGCTTATCAGCCTCCTGCTTAGCCGCTCTGTTGGCCTTATCCAGCTCAATAACTTCATCCACAAGAGGAAGCTTTGAATCCTGGAATTTGTTCTTAATGTTCTGCTTAACTACCTCAGGATTTTCACGTAAAAACTTAATGTCGATCATTTCTTAAACTCTCCATCCTATTTATCATGTCCCTTGAAAATTCAAAAAGGACTGTCATTAAATTTGTATTATAGTTATTTTCCCAAGAAAATACAAGGTAAAATTAAAGCTCTTTTCTGAACTTCTCCACAGTCTTCAAAATTCCGTCCAGGGCTTCCTTTACGGTTCCCTCTGCGAAAGGACTCTTGATGCCTGATGCCTCGAGGAGCTTAAGATAGCTCATTGTGCCGCCGTTTTTGCAAAGAGTGAGGTATGCTTCCCAGCCGGCCTTCTTATCCTCTGTGTACTTGTTGAAAAGCTGGTATGCGGATACCTGAGCCAGAGCATAGTCCACATAGTAGAAAGGATAGAGGAAAATATGCTGCTTCTGCATCCAGAAGGCACCGGTCTCCATAAATGCATTGCCGTCATACTTTCTCCATGGCAGATATACCTCTTCGATGTGCTTCCATACCGCACGACGCTCCATGGATGTCATAGCAGGCTTCTCATATACCCTGTGCTGGTACTCATCGACAGCGCAGAGATAAGGAATAACCTTGATTGTATCTGTAAGATGCAGATATCTGTACTTGTCTACCTTATCACCGAAGAAAAGCTCCATCCATGGATAGGTCAGCATTTCCATAGTCATGGAATGAATCTCATCGATATCCGATGTGGATGCGGAAAGGCTGGAAACAGGAATACAGCGGCTGCCCACATAGCCCTGGAAAGCGTGTCCCGCCTCATGTGTAAGTACGTCAACGTCTGCTGATGTCCCGTTAAAATTACTGAAAATGAAAGGTGCCTTTTCACCGTTCAAAATGGTCATATAGCCGCCCAAATGCTTATTGGGTCTGGTCTCCAGATCGAAAAGATCGTACTTTACCATGAAATCAAAGAATTCCTTGGTCTCCGGCGAAAGCTCTGAATACATCTTCTGAGCCTTGGCTACCAGTTCGTCCTTTGTGCCTATCGGATTGGCGTTACCATCCGGGAATACCAGCGCCTCGTCATAGAAGTAAAGCTCGTCGATGCCCAGTCTCTTTCTCTGCTCCTCAAAAAGCTCTGCAGCTACAGGCACGATAGTCTCCACGACCTGCTTACGGAAGGCAGCCACGTCCTCCTTCCTATAGTCAAAATGGCCGCTGTTAAGGTAGCATACATCACCGTAAAAATCGTAGCCCAGAATTTTTGCCTGCTCAGCACGATTCTGTACCAACTGGTCATAAATATCCTCCAGCTTCTCAGATACGCTTTCGTAGAGAGCAGACCAAGCCTCGAAGGCCTCTTTTCTGGTCTGTCTGTCGGTAGACTGCATATGCTTTAAAAGCCCGTAGAAATTGCACTGTTCGCCCTTGAAATCGCATACACAGGTAGCAGCCACCTTGCTGTACTCCGTAGTCAGCTCATTCTCCTTAATCTGCAGGGGGATAAGAGCCTCATTTTTCAAAGGAAGGGTCTTTAAATCACTCATGGTGATCATCTCTCCGAATTCCTTCTCGAAGTCAGCTCTGAATTTGCTGTTAAGCATTACCTCGCTGCTTCTCTTGGAAATCGGCATAAGCTTGGGCATCTCTGTGTCTGCGTATGTCATCTCCGCATCATAGAATTCGTCTGCCTTATTCATGGTATTTCTGATGGATGCGATGGTGTACATGTCACTCAGCTCGTTATCCAGCTTCTGCATTTCAAAAAACGCACTTCTGGCTTCCTCGTAGCTGCTTGCTGCCTCCATTTTGTCCAGACAGGCATTCACATTTTTCTTGTATGCTTCCAAGTCCGGACGCACATACTTAAGTTCTGAAAACTTCTCCATTTTATTCCTCCTCATAACGCACTTTCTGCGATATTTTCTATTATTCCCCAAAATGTAATTTCAGGAACTTTTCCATATACTCAGGGCGCTCAGCCGCAAATTTTTTGATTTTGCTGAGCTGCTCCTCCTGATGCTCTGCCCCTGCCCACATACCGGGCTTTCCCTGACGGCGCAGACTTTCAATGTAGTTTATATGCTTCTGAAAAGCCTCTGCTCTGCCTTCATTCATGACGTCCAGCATTTTCAGCATATTTTTTTCAGAGAACATGCCATTCATCAGTTCTCTTACATAATCGGTAAAAAATTTCTTGCAGTCATCTCTCTTCATAAGAGCCGTAAAAAGTGGCGAATAATTGGAAAAATCGCCCTCGGTGTTCTTACTGTTTAAAATGCTTCCGATGGTATCGTAGGAGGCCTGCGTCTCCCTCTGATCGTAGAGTCCCATAGAGTAGTCGGTATCATGAAGCAAGAATCTCCACTTGCCGTCATAGGCTCCCTTTTCATCGTACTTTTCATCCTTGCCTGTGTAGTATCTGTAGCACTTGTAGTTATTCCATGGCCAGTCGCGATTGTTTACATAGATATTGATGGCATAATACTGAAGGTAATTCTCCACATCCATAAAATCGCAGAGTTCCCCGTAATTCTTTTCATCAGTAAGATCCAGACCTGACAGATAGTCATAGGCCAGATTGAATTCATTGGCGGCAGACTTATTTAAGCCCTCGTCCTCCTCCACATTCTTGTGGGTCTCGGAGCCCTCCAGGATAATGAATTCACCCTTGCGTTCCTCCTTGCCGAAAAGAGACTTGAAGTAATAGTCGCAGTAGCTCTCGTGAAGCCAGTAAAGGCCCCTGTACTCACCGTTTATAATCATAGCCGCAGGTGTCACGGACTCCGTACCCACAAAGCCGGCCTTGGCAGCCAGACGCTGTACCAGTTCATCTCTGATCCAGGCAAACTGGAAGTCATTACCACAGTTACGAATTACAAGTCTTTTATACTTATCGATGTTTTCACCGCTGCCGTCCTGCTTCTGGGTACCGAAAAGATCATAAGCGAACTGCTTATTTTCCAGATCATACTCTTCTCTGGCATAAAGCTTCACCGACTTAAGATAGCTCTCACGGGAGGCGCCGCCGTACACTCTGATTCCACAAACCTGGCGAAGCACTGTCTGTCCTTCCGGATTTGTAACCATCAGGCTTACCTGACGCTCGCTTTCCTTGCCACGGAGCTTGTAATTTTCCCCGTAAAAAATACCGTTGGGGCCCTTAAAAAGATCCTTGTCATTGCCCCTGATATTGATAGTGTAGGCACCTTCCATGTAATTCCATTTTTCTTCTTTTGCTTTTCCGCAGGCGGTCAAAAAGAGCATTCCCGCAACTCCCAGCAGTACAAGCCATCCGGTTAATTTTCTCATCGTCCTATCGTATATACGCTCCTTGTCTTTACAGATGAAACATGCCCCTCTTCCACCTTCACCGTTCTTTCCTCGCCTGCATTCAGGTCAAAGAAATTATCGGAAAGCTTGCAGTCCGGATCATCCGTAAGGATTTCGATTTTTCTGGCATAATGAAGAGCCTTAATGGTAATGGTGTCTCCCTTAAGCTCCGCTGAAATTTCCGGCTCCGTAAAGCAGAAATGCTTAGGTGCTGAGAAAAGCACCGTGCCGCAGCTCTCTCCATAAGAATAAGACAGGTAATGACGCCTAGGATCAATTTTCCCGGTCACATCCACTTCCTCATCCCACCATACGGATAAAGGCTCTACGTTCACTTCCTTGCTGCCTTCAAAAAGCACCTTGCCGTCAGTATCCAGAATAGCCCAGCGCAGGGTATCGGATACTTCTTTCATGGTCTCATTTGCCACATTTAATCTAAAAGAATATTTTACCTTTCTATTCTCTGAAATGCAATAGGGTCGCTGGTTTATATCGCCGTTTTCTTCGGCAGAAACCAGTACCGGCGCAAACATTTTTTTCTCAGCATAATGCAGAGCCTTTCTGCGGCCAAAGGAGTCGATGCCTGCCCATGAGGCTACTGGCCAGATATCGTTAAGCTGCCATACCACAGAGCCCATGCAGCGTCCTCTGTGACGTCTGTTGTGCTCCACTCCGTATCTGATAGCCTCTGCCTGGAGAAGTTGGGAGGCATATACCAGACTGTCGAAGGAATTGGGGTATCTGTAGGTCGCAGACATATAATTCATGATCTTACCATTGGCAGAGGCGTTTCTCTGATGCATTTCCATGACATAGGAGAAAATATTTCTGTCATCGGGCTCGGTAAAGCTTTCGATGGTAGCCATATTGGGGAAGGACTGGAAACCGAATTCGGACAGGTATCTGTAGTGATACTTTCTGAAATCGGTAAAAGGCTTGTTGCCATGCCATACATCCCAATAGTGGGCGTCGCCGTCATTTTCATCCCAAGGGTAGTCGAAATTGCCGCCGCGGGACGGTGAGGATGGCCAGTAGAAGGTATCAGGATCCAGTTCCTTAAGGAGCTTGGGAATCAGATAGTCATATATCTTGATATAATCAGCCTTTTGCTTAGCTGATGGCTTCCAGCAGCCGTCCAAGGTCTGCGTCTCCATCTCATTGTTGCCGCACCAGAGTCCCAGAGAAGCATGATGACGGATACGCTTAACATTGTCCATAATTTCCCGGGTAATGTTTTCTTCAAATTCATCTGTGAGTTCGTAGGAGGCGCAGGCAAACATGAAGTCATGCCATACGATAAGGCCCATCTCATCGCAGAGATCAAAGAAAAAATCGTCAGGATAGTAGCCGCCACCCCAGACTCTTATGGAGTTGTAGTTGGCCCAGATACAGTCGCGAAGGAGCTTTTCTGTGCGTTCCCGGGTGATGCGGGGCATCAGATTATCCTCCGGGATATAGTCAGCGCCCATGGCATAGATCTTCACACCATTGACCATATGACAGAATTCTCTGCCCCACTCGTCATGCTCTCTGGATACTGTCATAGTACGAAGTCCGATGCGTTTAATCACTGTATCCAGGGTATCTGAGGTCGCAATATCAGTGAGATTTACTTCTACGGTATAGAGATTCTGCTCGCCGTAGCCATGAGGCCACCAAAGAGCAGGATTATCAATAACAATCTCTTCCTCTGCAGGGCCCTCGTAGACCACTTTTCCACGAGGATCGGTAACTGTACAAAGCACCATGGTCTGAAGCTCACTCACAGCATCTCCGTAGGAATCGATTTTTATATCGCCTACCACCAATTCTTCCTCAGTATCGATTAAGAGCTCCACCTTGTTTTCCGAATGCAGCTGAGTAATGGAAATATCTGTAATTCTGGCCTTCTCCACACCAATCAGGGTAACATCTCTGAAAATTCCGGCATCAGGCAGTCTTGGGCCCCAGTCCCATCCGAACATGCAGTGTGCTTTTCTAAGATGAGGGAAGCCCTCGGTAGCCTCACCGGCGCCACCGGTATAGCACTTCTCCTGCTCCTCCTTGATGAAATTTATAGGAGAATCGATGTGTACCAGGAGCTCATTTTCGCCATCCACAAGCATCCCTGTCACATCCACTTCCCAGGTTCTGTGCATATTGCAGGCATCAAAAAGCAGCTCACCATTCAGGAAAATGTGGGCCACTGTGTCTATTCCCTTAAATTCCAGGTAAATTTTATCTGCATTAAGGACAGCCTTGTCCGGGATAAAGGTGTGCTTATACTCGAAGTCGTTTTTCATGAGATCAAAGGCATCCAGCTCATTGTCCCTATAGAAGGGATCAGGAATCAGTCCCTTGGAAAAAAGTGTGTGGTACACACTGGTGGGCACTACGGTCTCTATATCCTTTTCCTTGATATCGTAGCCCTCATAACCCAGTACGGTAAGACGCCAGTTGTCATTTAAAAGTTGCTTTTTCATATTATCTACCTGCCTCAAATTTTCTTTCGCTTTTTGTTGCCAATTTCAAAAACCAATTGTGGGTAAATATTAACATGTAATTTACTTTATTTCAAAGCTAAAGAAACTAAATTTTTATTAAAAAAGTTAAATACCGACTTATTTACATAATTCCCACTTGCATATTTTTTTAAGGTGACTATAATACTCTTGTTTTTTTCAAAAAGGAGTAAAAAAATATGGCCATCCCCAGACCCCATCCGGGTTTTATAAAAAGATTTATAAAGAATCAGACGGTGTTATTCGTGGCGATTATCGCTATGGTAATCACCTGTTTTTTCGTACCGCCGGACAAGGAATATCCCGGCTATTTCAACTGGAAAACTCTGGCTACCCTTTTCTGCACTCTTGCGGTAGTGGCTGCCTACAGTCACATTCACACCTTTGAGATACTGGCCCGCGGCGTGGTAGTCAAATTTCACACTCTTAGAAATGCCACTATCGCCCTGGTTTTCATTACCTTCATAGGCTCCATGGTGCTGGCGAACGATATGGCACTCCTGACCTTCCTGCCCCTGGGCTTTATGGTTATGGACCGCACCGACAATCACCGTGCTATGGCATTTACCTTTATTATGCAGAATATTGCGGCCAATCTGGGCGGCATGCTGACCCCTTTCGGCAATCCCCAGAATCTCTATCTCTACGCCTACTACGAGATTCCGACTGCAGAATTCGTGAAAATCATGTTCCCACCCTTTATCGTGGCCACCATCATGATAGTTATCTGCTGCCTTTTTGTGAAAAATACTCCTCTGGAGTTAAAAAAAGACAGCGCATTCCATCTTCGTAAAAAAAGAACCGCTGTCTATACTCTGCTTTTCATTTTCAGTATATTAATTGTATTCAGAGTGGTTAATCATATTTTTGGCACTGTGGTAGTAATTATTGCTCTCCTATTCCTGGACAGGAAGGCCCTTAAGGAAGTGAATTATCCTCTTCTCCTTACCTTTTGTGCCTTTTTCGTTTTCTCAGGAAATCTGGCAAGAATACCGGCCGTAAACGACTTTTTCTCCTGGCTCCTGCCTAAGAACACCCTGCTTTTCGGTATTCTTTCCTGCCAGTTCATAAGTAACGTGCCTTCGGCAGTGCTTCTCTCACATTTCACGGATAATTACGCTGCTTTACTGCCTGCAGTAAACATCGGTGGCTGTGGCACTCTTATTGCCAGCCTGGCTTCCCTCATCACCTTCACCGAATTTAAGCATCATAACGATGTAAGGTCTGTGGGCAAATATATGTTTAAATTTTCAGCCATCAATGTACTTTTTATCGTAGTTCTGTATATCGTGGAATGGTTTGTGCTGAGATAGGTTAGCACGTGAAAATTACATCTTTACAAGCTCGTATTCTCTTGTGCCGATGCCAAGCTTCTCAGCGTGCTCAAGCATTTCCTTATAGCGCACATTTGGATTGGAATCAAGGAAATTATCATGGTAGTGAATCCATGAGCCCTTTCTCAGATTGTCACCCAGCTGTGAATTATCTACCGGCTGAGCCTTGAGGCAGGCATCTGCACAGGCCTGATCCAGAGCAACCGGGTCAAAACTTGCAAACATGCCGATATTAGGCAAAATCGGAGCATCATTTTCACTATGGCAATCGCAGTTAGGAGAAATATCCATGACAAGACTTACGTGGAAGCAAGGTCTGCCGGCTACAACTGCCTTGGAATACTCAGCTATTTTACAGCCCAGAACCTCGTTTGTATTGTCGTTAGGATTGGAAATAGCATCGAAAGCGCAGGCGCCTATGCATCTTCCGCAGCCCTTGCAGAGATCTGTATTAATTATGGCCTTTCCTGTGTCGTAGCTGATAGCGTCTGAACCGCATTCCTTGGCACAGCGCTTACAATTTTTACAGTAGTCCTCGTTTACAACAGGCTTGCCGTGATTATGCTGGTGCATCTTGCCTGCCCTGCTGCCACAGCCCATACCTATATTCTTTAAAGCACCGCCGAAGCCTGTACTTTCATGTCCTTTAAAATGGTTCAGGGAGATAAAAACATCCGCATCCATTACCGCACGGCCTATGTAGGCTTCCTGACAGTATTCACCACCCTCTACCGGTACCGCTACATCATCTGTACCTCTTAAACCGTCACCGATAATTATATGACAGCCTGTGGTAGTCTCGTTAAATCCGTTCTCCTGAGCGCAGCTTAAATGATCCAGCGCATTTTTTCTGGAGCCGGGATAAAGGGTATTGCAATCCGTAAGGAAAGGCATACCACCGGCCTCCTTAACCAAGTCTGCCACGGCCTTTGCGTAATTCGGTCTTAAATATGCTACATTTCCAAGCTCGCCAAAGTGAATCTTGATAGCGACAAATTTGTTGTCCATATCAATATTCATAATTCCTGCCCTGCGGCAGAGTCTCTTTAATTTCTCCGGTAATCCGATGCCCTCTGTAGTTCTGAAATCTGTGTAAAAA
>JAZUHR010000259.1:0-12750 GCA_045641825.1 Lachnospiraceae bacterium | reverse complement strand
AGAAATGGCTCATGGAGCGGAACACTTAATGTACCTACTTACTAAATTGGTAAAAAGTACTATCTAAAGATTACAATCCAGAAAAGATGGCAAACTCCCCCCTTAAGATATGCGGGGGGGGAGAACTATATTGAAAATGGGGAGGTGTAAGTGGAAAAAGTAATAGTGTTATTTTTTATTCATTTTTCTTACTATGCTATAGGGGCACTGGCGACTACCAATATTATGCGATTACTGAAGGGAGCAACTTCCAGACAAAATGATATTCATTGCGTATGTGGAAATTGCAATCATATAATCCCGGTATATCGTCAGATACCGGTCGTATCGTATTTAATCTCGCATGGGGAATGTCGCTATTGTGGTTCTAAAATTCCTATTATGAATACGATGTTGGAAATTACCGTGTTCATTATAATGTCCGTAATTACTGCTATATTTAAATACTCACCGCTGGGGGTTTTAATGAGTTTCCTGGCATATGAACTTATTCGAGTATTTATGCTGGTAAAATATGGTCATCGAACGGATAGATTTGTTAGGGAATATTTAATTGCAGTTATGTATGTAGTGATAAATCTGGGACTTGTTGAATTTATGAGTTTGCTTTACGCGATTGTCTAATGATAATATTTGGTTTATAATGTTATTACACTTTGGCGTAAAAGAAGAAGAGATATGCTACCTATTGATGATTTTTATAAATCTGCCAACGTCAATTTATTAATTATTGGAAACCGTCATTATGAGAAAGTAAGCGAAATAATGAGCAGGGCAACGGTTCCGGACACATATATTTACTCTTACGAATCTTTTGATGCAGTGCAGGTAAGTGGCATCAAGACAGGTGGAGATTGCTGCATAAATATGGTGCGGGCGGATAGCGATGATATCACTGAAAAAAGCATTGCGAAGTTAAAGACTTTGGAAGGGCAGGGAGTCACCATGCTCTTTACTACAGGAGAAAAAGTCAGTGGTGAACTGAAGAAAGGTATTGTTGAAGTAAGCCATTTATTTGAAATTGCTTCGGAAAATGCGGAAGATTATTTCGCATCTATAGCAGTTGTGATAGCAAAGTCATTAAGTACAAAGTCACTTATACGAATTGACGGGGTTGACATCAAAAAAGTGCTGAAAAATCATCATAACAGCGCGATTTTTTCACTGAGAGATTTCGGCCCGGACAGGATGAAAAAGATGGCCGAAGTTCTTTTGGAAAATCCTACCTTCAAGGCTCATGCAACTGAGGAAGACACTAACAGCTTGGTTATTTTAGGTGGAGATATAAGCCTCCTGGAAAGTACTGATTTTATGAACCAGGCTTTTGAGAAGAGCGAGGGTAACATTATATTTTCTGTTTATTCCGATGAGCCGAGAGATGAAGCCAGAGTTTTAATAATTATGTCCTACAATGATTAGTAGAGGAAATATTTATATCCTAAAAATAAGAGTACCGAAAACCTAATGAGGGGAATACCCTTAAGGTCTTCGGTACTTTTTGACTGTAATCCTGCAAATATGACATTACTAATTTATCTCTTTTTCCTTCTCTGTGTGGCAAATTCTGCATATTCCTGCGGAATCAGGCCGTTGGTGAGCATCTGAGTGAGATTCTCGGCAAATTCATTGTCGGAGTCTGCATTGTGAGCCATATTGGTGAGGATGGACAGGACCTTTTCCTTGTAGTCGGCGCCGTTGTAGACACTGTCACGGTAAAGGAGTCGGGCACAGTAGACTTCACGGAAGTACTTGCCATAGTTTTCTTTGTTAATCTTGGACTCGGTGAGCACCAGTTCCAGTGAGAGGACTTTCATAATGTTCTGAACGGAACCTGAGGTACAGAAAATATCCGGCCCGATGCCGTAGAGGGACTTCTTAAAAGCAGAGCGGCCGCTGCCTTCCGCGGTACGGTAGTTGGGAAGCAGAGGCTTGTATATGGCTCCCACGAAGGATGGGGGCTGGAGTGCAGCATACTCACGGGAAGGATAGCAGGGAACACTGGCATTGATGTGCAGCTCCCTGTAATCATACAGGGAAAATTTCAGCATACGGGGCTCTTCCTCCAGGAGCAGGAGATAGGCAAAGGTCTTATCCTTCCAGAGGATAGCGGGGCACTCGTAGATATTTTTTTCACGGCAGTTATCGATGAGGATAGCAACGTGTTCTTTTTTTACCTTATACTTGAAAAGAAGCTTTTTCATCCCGGCCTCGTCTATGGAGAGGAGATGATTATTTTTTAAAGCAGGATCGTTGGAATTAGGTGCGGAAGCTTCGGGCGATGAGTCGTTTTTAGATGACTTCTTTTTATCGGAGCTGATCCAGTCCAGGGCACCGGGGGTGTCGTCGGAAGCATTTTTTTCACGGGCTTTCTCACGAGCCTCTGCGCGGCGGGCCTTCTCACGGGCTTTCTCGGCAGCCTTCCTGGAGCGTTCGGCCTCTCTGACTCTGTCATCCACATTGGAAAATCTGGTGGAGAGGATGTAGCCGATATCAGCTATCAGCAGAATAACAGAAATAAAGGTGAGTACGCTGTTTTCAACAATAAAAGATGTAATGAGAGCTGCGATGCCGAGTATCAAGCCCAGTATCATCAGCGCCAGTACACCCTTGGTCCTGCTGTCACCATGTTTAAAGGTATTCCCTATTCTACCCATGTTATCTCCTTTGTGAACGAAGTGAAAATGGAGCCCCCACGGGGTATCTCCTCAAAAACATTCCATCTAATTATACCATTTTCAGGCCTTATGTCAAAAAAATCCGCCTAAAGCCTGATTAAATATTTGCAAAATAATTTCTTATAAATATTCACTTAATATTTTGTTAATATTCGGTTGACAAATTTCGTATCATTGTATACAATAATGCATAATATAAAAATGGAAATAATTTATACAAAAGTGTGAGCGTGTAAACAAATGTTTGGTGAAAGCCGGGCAGTGATTCATGCAAAAGAAAAGGAGCAAGCCATGTTAGAAAACGTACTCGAAAACAGAAAAGTTCATGTAAATTCCCATACCAATCTCCTTCAGCTTGAGGAGCATATGTATGAGCTGGTTGACGTGGTTAAGCCCAATGTTTTCCGTAATCTTTTTCCTTATGAAGAGATTCCGAAGATAGCATTCAATGACCGTATCGTGCCTCACTGCTTCCCTGAGGAAATCTGGATTACGGATACTACCTTCCGTGACGGACAGCAGTCCAGAGCACCTTACACCTCTGAGCAGATCGTGACTATCTACGACTACCTGCACAAGCTGGGTGGCCCCAACGGTCTCATCCGTCAGAGTGAATTCTTCGTATATAGTAAGAAGGACAGAGACGCTCTCTACAAGTGCATGGAGCGTGGCTACAAGTTCCCTGAGTGTACTACCTGGATCAGAGCTACCAAGAGTGACTTTGAGCTGGTGCGTGACCTGGGCGTCAGAGAGACAGGTGTTCTGGTATCCTGCTCCGACTACCATATATTCTACAAGATGAAAATGACCCGTGCTCAGGCTATGGAGCACTATCTGAATATCGTGCGTGAGTGTCTGGAGACAGGCATCGCACCCAGATGTCATCTGGAGGATATCACCAGATCCGATATCTACGGCTTCGTTATTCCTTTCTGCTTCGAACTTATGAAGTTGGGCGCAGAGTATGGTCTGCCGGTTAAGATTCGTGCCTGCGATACCATGGGCTACGGTGTTAATTTCCCGGGTGCCGTTATTCCTCGTTCTGTTCAGGGTATTATCTACGGTATTATGACTCATGCCGGTGTGCCTTCCGAGCTTCTTGAGTGGCACGGCCACAACGATTTTTACAAGGCTGTATCCAATTCCACTACAGCTTGGCTCTACGGTGCATCCGGTATCAACTGCTGACTTTTCGGTATCGGTGGGCGTACAGGTAATACACCTCTGGAGGCTATGGTATTTGAGTACGCGCAGCTCAAGGGTACACTGGACGGTATGGACACCACAGTTATCACAGAGCTGGCTGAATACTACCAGAAGGAGCTGGGCTACAATATCCCTCCTCGTACACCTTTCGTAGGAAAAAATTTCAACGTTACTCGTGCAGGTATCCATGCAGACGGCCTGCTGAAGAACGAAGAGATTTACAATATTTTCGATACAGAGAAGTTCTTAAACAGACCTGTAGTCGTATCCGTATCCAATACTTCAGGTCTGGCAGGTATTGCCCACTGGATCAACACCTACTTCAAGCTTAAGGGCGATGCTCAGATTAAGAAGGATCATCCTATGGTTACCAAGATTAAGGCCTGGGTAGATGACCAGTATGACAATGGACGTATTACAGTTATCACTGATAAGGAAATGTCCGACCTGATTCAGATGTATCAGCCTGAGTATGGTATGGATCTGCCTCAGGTAACAGGCGCTTATAACTAATTTGTACTTATAAGGGATAGGTTAAGGTGAAAAAATGAAAGAATCAGAAGAAGCAATTGAGTTAAAAGAGGGCGGAGAAATCTCCAAGGAGGTCTCTGATAAGTACTCCCTGAGAGGCCGTGTTTTCAACAAAATCAGAGAAGATATCTTGTCCGGAAAATACTCTGAGAACGAAGAACTCAAAGAGGTATCCATAGGTAATGAGCTGGGTGTCAGCCGTACTCCGGTACGTGAGGCACTTCGTCAGCTGGAGCTGGAGGGGCTGGTAAATATTATCCCCAATAAGGGTGCATACGTCACCGGTATTTCTCAGAAGGATATGCATGATATATATGTTATTCGTTCATATCTGGAGGGACTGGCCTCCAGATGGGCCTGCGAAGCCATTACACCTGAGCAGATTGACGCTCTGGAGGAGAATGTATATCTGGCAGAATTCCATATCAAGAAGCATCATTACGAGATGATAGTAGAGATGGACAGCCAGTTCCATGAGTCTATATATGCGGCTTGCGGATCCCGTATGCTGGCTCACCAGCTGGCTACCTACCACCACTATGTAGAGCGCCTGAGAAAGCAGACTCTGGGCCGTGAAGAGCGTGCTATCAAGTCCAATCAGGAGCATGCAGCGATTCTGGAGGCTATAAAGAACCATGATCCGGATTTGGCTGAAAAGTTGGCTCACGACCATATCATGAGCACCATTGCCAACCTTAATAAGCAGGGACTGTAAAGTATCGGCTCATCCGGAGTTGAAGTTTCTGGTAATACAGGATTAAGAGGTTTTAAAGAAATCGTCATTGTATTTGGGAATTTGACCGGATATAAAGGCCGGCAAGTGAATATTGGTATAATCAGAGGAGCTGCGTGAGTGGCTCCTTTTGACATATATATATGTTAATGCACTTGCCATTAACATCCATTTAAGGTAAAATATACGCTGTATAGGTGGGCCTAATTGTAGGCTTAAAGGCAGGGAGAAAATATGGATTACTTATCAGACAGAATAGAGGGAGCATTAAAGTTGCTTTCAGGCCTTCGATATATGCAGCCGAAGGCTATAGAAAATGTGTTATACAGAAGGCTTTCAGGCTATGGGGAGCGTGAGAATTGTTTTGACGCGGAAGCAGACTGGGTGGATTTCGGACGCAGTGATACCTGGGGAGGGCATGAATTTCATGCGGCTTTCAAGGCTAACGTAGTTATCCCGTCCGAATATGAAGACCGTCGTGTAGTAGTCCGTATGTCTACCGGTGCTACCGACATCTGGAATACGGACAATCCCCAGTTTTTGGTATATGTGGATGGACAGCCTGTCTGCGGCCATGATATGAACCATTACGAGACCATTCTTTGTGAAAAAGCTGTCCCGGGGACAGAGTACAGTTATGGTCTTTATGCCTATTCAAATGGGCCTGACAGCAGGGATTTTATGAATCTGGATCTGGCAGCGGTAGATACGGCTACAGAGAAAGTATACTACGACCTGCGTGTGCCCTTTGAAATAGCAAAGAATATGAAAGAGACTGATATGCTTAGAGGTCAGTACCTGGAGGTACTGAATCAGGCAGTATCTATCCTGGACCTTCGTAATCCCCACAGTGCCTGCTATGACGATTCAGTGGCTAAGTGTGAGGCCTTTTTACAGGAAAAAATCTATAATCCCAAGACACGTGTAATATCCAAAGACCCTATAAGTTCTGTTACGGTATCCTCCGTAGGTCATACCCATATCGATGTGGCCTGGAAGTGGCCTCTTCGCCAGACTTCCGAAAAAGCCTTGAGAAGCTTTTCCACGGTTCTTTATGAGATGGAGCACTACCCGGAGTATAAGTTTATGTCCTCTCAGCCCCAGTTGTATCAGTTTGTGAAGGATGAGAGTCCGCTTATTTTTGAACGCATCAGACAGCGCATAGCCGAGGGCCGTTGGGAGACGGAAGGGGCTATGTTCGTGGAAGCTGATTGCAATCTGACTTCAGGCGAGTCCTTAATCCGCCAGATTCTCTACGGAGAGAGATTTTTCAAGGAGGAATTCGGAAAGGGCGCTGACAATGAGGTGCTTTGGCTTCCTGATGTATTCGGCTACAGCGCAGCCCTCCCTCAGATTCTTAAGAAATCCGGTATAAAGTACTTCATGACCACTAAAATAGGCTGGAATGAATACAATCAGATTCCAAATGACACATTTATGTGGAAGGGTATCGACGGCACTGACGTTTTGACTTATTTTATCACCACCAAGGACTATGTGACGAACCCTGAGACCACCAAATCCAGATTCGAGACTACCTATAACGGCCGCCAGAATCCCAGTCAGATTATGGGCACCTGGCAGCGCTATCAGAATAAGAATATTAATAACAATGTGTTGACCTGCTACGGCTTCGGAGACGGTGGCGGCGGTGCGACCGTAGAGATGCTGGAAATGTCACGCAGAATGGAGGCAGGCCTTCCGGGATGCCCTCGTACCAGACAGACCCACGTGAAGGACTTTTTCCATGCCTTGGAGAATAATCTTCAGGGTAAAAAAGTACCTGTATGGAACGGCGAACTGTATCTGGAGTACCACAGAGGCACCTATACCTCCATGGCCAGAAATAAGAAATACAACCGTCTCATGGAGATTACCAATGAGGCTGTGGAGAGCCTGAGCACCCTGGCTCTTATGTCCGGCGGAATCAACACTTACCCCAAGAGCGAGCTCAGGTATTTATGGCAGACGACGCTCCTTAATCAGTTCCATGACATCCTTCCCGGCTCCTCTATAGAGGATGTGTATGAGGACTCCCTTCACCAGTATGAGGAAGCCTACAGTGTGGCAGAGATGCTGAAAAACAGGGCAGCCTCTGCTATCGCCTGCAGCGTGAACGGAAGCGCTGCCAGTGAAGATGGCACAGTGCTGGTAGAAGTCCTTAAGGAGGTAAAGAAGGACGTAAGTTTAGAGGCAAAGGCAGATGAGACCTTGGCACAGGATTGTGAAGATGTGACAGGTGAGGGCGTAACATGCGCCGAAGTAACCGGAGAAAATACGGTGGCCGGGGACGATAATACAGGAACACAAGAAGAAAACAGTGCAGAAGAGCCTGTAATCAAGAACTATGTCTACAAGTATATTTTTAATAGTACGTCTTTTGTAAGAAATGAAATAATTGAGACCGAAGGCTATGTCAAGGTATATGACTTAGAGGAAGGTTCCTATGTGCCTATGCAGCACACTATAGAGGGAAAGACTGTGTGGGAAGCCAGACGTATTCCTTCATACGGCTACAAGGCATACAGATTTGAGGAAATAGAGGCTCCTTTAGTGGATATGCCATCCGGCGTAAGCTTCGATCACGACCAGCTTTTCAGAATTCATACCCTCTATTACCATATCTGTTTTAATGAGAATTTTGAGATAGTATCCATATTTGACAAGGAAAATCAGAGAGAGGTTCTGAAGGAGGGCTTTACCGGTAATCATCTGGTGGCTTTCGAGGACAGACCTAAGGAATATGATGCCTGGAATATAGATGCATATTATATCGAAAAGTCCTGGGATATTACGGATCTGCAGTCAGTACGCCTGATTGAGGCAGGCCCTGTGAGATTCAATATCGAGCTTAAGCGCAGATACATGAATTCCCGCATCACACAGAATATCTACCTGTACGCCACAGGCCGTCGTATAGACTTTAAGACTACCGTTGACTGGAAGGAGCAGCAGACTCTGCTGAAAACATTCTTCCCTCTGGATCTGGTGACTAACAAGGCCACATACGAGATTCAGTACGGTAACGTGGAGAGACCTACCCACAAGAATACCTCCTGGGATCAGGCCAGATTCGAGGTATGCGCTCACAAGTGGGCCGATATGTCGGAGACAGGCTATGGCGTAGCTCTTTTAAATGACTGCAAGTATGGGTATTCCGCTGATGATACCACACTTTCACTGACGCTTCTTAAGAGCGGCATTTTCCCTAATCCCAATGCGGATAAGGAGGTACACGAATTTACCTATTCGCTGCTTCCTCACACCGGCTCCTACAGAGAGGGAAATGTAGTGGGAGAAGCATATTCTCTGAACTATCCGCTTACAAGCGTGGCAGGAGCAGAGCCCAAGGTCATGGTAAGAAGCTTTTTCTCGGATCTTCCACAGAATGTGGTACTGGAGACGGTTAAGCTTCCGGAGGAGGCTACAGGCCGCTTCATGATGGTAGAGGACGAGGATAATGGTGTAAAATCAAGAGCGCTTACGGTCATCTTGAGACTTTATGAGGCAGAGGGAAAACGCACAAGAGCGGGACTTTTCAGTCACTACAAGGTGGCGGATGCCTTCGAGTGTGACCTTAAAGAAAACACCATAGAGAGCCTCAAAACAGAGGAGCATCAGGTATTTTTCACCATGAAGCCCTTCGAGATAAAGACAATAAAATTGATATTAAAGGAACAGTAAAATGGCGACTATTGACCAGAGCAAAATCAGAAATTTTTGTATAATTGCCCATATAGATCACGGTAAATCCACGCTGGCGGACCGTATCATAGAGAAAACAGGACTGCTTACCTCTCGCGAAATGCAGGAGCAGGTCCTGGACAATATGGATTTGGAGCGCGAGAGAGGTATTACCATCAAGGCTCAGACCGTGCGTACAGTCTACAAGGCACAGGACGGGGAGGAGTATATTTTTAACCTTATTGACACTCCCGGCCACGTGGATTTTAACTACGAGGTGTCCAGAAGTCTGGCGGCCTGCGAGGGCGCGGTGCTGGTAGTAGATGCGGCACAGGGAATCGAGGCCCAGACACTGGCGAATGTCTATATGGCTATCGATCACAATCTGGAGGTTTTTCCTGTTATCAACAAGATCGACTTGCCTTCTGCTGAGCCTGACAGAGTTAAGGCTGAGATAGAGGACGTCATCGGTATTGAGGCTATGGATGCGCCTCTGATTTCCGCCAAAAATGGTATCAATATCGAGGAAGTGCTGGAAAATATCGTGAAAAAAGTACCTGCACCCAAGGGGGACAGCAATGCTCCTCTTAAGGCACTGATTTTTGACTCGCTTTACGATCCCTACAAGGGCGTAATCGTATTTATGCGTGTGTTTGACGGTACCATAAGAAAGGGAACCCGGGTGAAAATGATGGCGACCGGCGCTACCTGCGAGGTAGTTGAAGTAGGTACCTTCGGCCCCGGACAGTTCATCCCCTGTAGCGAGCTTACAGCAGGTACAGTAGGATATTTCACGGCCTCCATAAAGAATGTCAGAGACACCCGTGTGGGTGATACCATAACAGAAGAAGAGCAGCCATGCAGCGAAGCGCTTCCGGGCTATAAGAAGGTAAATCCTATGGTTTACTGTGGACTTTACCCTGCGGACAGCTCTCACTACTCAGATTTAAGAGATGCTCTGGAAAAACTGCAGCTTAACGACGCTTCCCTTTTCTTTGAGCCTGAGACCTCTCTGGCTCTGGGCTTCGGTTTCAGATGCGGTTTCCTGGGACTTCTTCACCTGGATATTATTCAGGAGAGACTGGAGAGAGAGTACAATCTGGATCTGGTCACAACAGCTCCGGGCGTTGTTTACAAGATTTTTAAGACAGACGGTGAGATGATAGAGCTTACCAATCCGTCCAATATGCCGGATCCATCCGAAATCGAGCATATGGAGGAGCCTATCGTCTCTGCAGAGATTATGGTGCGTACGGAATTTTTGGGTGCCATTATGCAGCTCTGCCAGGAGAGACGAGGCGTATATCTGGGCATGGAGTACATGGAGGAGACCAGAGCCCTCCTTAAGTATGAACTGCCATTAAATGAGATTATTTACGACTTTTTCGATGCACTTAAGTCCCGTTCCAAGGGCTATGCATCCCTGGATTACGAGCTTAAGGGTTACGCAGTATCCAAGCTTTGCAAGCTGGATATTCTGATAAATCGTGAGCAGGTAGATGCACTTTCCTTTATCGTACACGCTGACGGCGCCTATGAGCGCGGACGTAAGATGTGCGAGAAGCTTAAAAATGAAATACCGAGACACCTTTTTGAAATACCTATTCAGGCAGCGGTGGGCAGTAAGATTATTGCCAGAGAGACTGTATCTGCCATGAGAAAGGACGTCCTGGCCAAGTGTTACGGCGGTGATATCAGCCGTAAGAAGAAGCTTCTGGAGAAGCAGAAGGAAGGTAAGAAACGTATGCGCCAGGTGGGTAATGTAGAGGTACCACAGCAGGCATTTATGGCAGTTCTTAAGTTAGATGAAGATTAGTTTTTTTTAAACGTGCACCAAGATTAGGAAGAATACTTGATTTGAGGACCTGATATGAACAAAACCCTTGGAATATACATTCACATACCTTTTTGCGTTAGAAAGTGCAATTATTGTGATTTTCTTTCTTTTCCTGCAGACGACGAGACCAAAGAAAAGTATGTTGATGCGCTCGTAAAGCAGATAAAGGGCTACTCCGCTTTGCTTACCCAGTATGAGACGGCCACCATCTACATCGGAGGCGGCACTCCATCGGTTCTGACGGCTGAGCAGACCGGCAGAATAGTAAAAGCTTTGTCGGAAAACTATTTGTTGGATTTTTCAAAGGGAAATTATGAATTCACAACCGAAGTGAATCCGGGAACGGTGGACCTTAACAAACTTAAGGCTTACCGTGAGATGGGCATGAATCGACTGTCCATAGGCATACAGTCTGCCTGTGACAGGGACCTTCAGACTCTGGGCCGCATTCATACTTTTCAGCAGGCGGAAGAATGCGTAAAAACGGCCAAGGAAGCAGGCTTTACCAATATCAGTGTAGACCTTATGTCTGCACTTCCCAGGCAGACACTAGAGGGCTATAAGGAGTCTGTGAAAAAGATTCTGGCTTTGGAGCCCAGTCATGTTTCTTCCTACAGCCTGATAGTGGAAGAGGGTACTCCCTTTTTTGAAAAGTATGGTCCCGGAGGCAGTGAAAAGCAGAGTCTTCCGGATGAAGATACAGAGAGAGAAATGTACTATGCTACCAGGGAAATGCTGGCAGAAGCAGGGTATCAGCGTTATGAGATATCCAATTATTCCAGGCCGGGATATGAGAGCAAGCATAATTCCTCTTACTGGAAGGGTGTGGATTATCTGGGACTGGGACTGGGAGCAGCATCATTGCTTGGAAATGTCAGGTACAGAAATACCGAGAGCCCGGAAGAATTTTTACAGGCACCTATGACCAGAGAGATAGATGAGATTCTGGATATAAAAGCCCTGCAGGCAGAATATATGATACTGGGGCTTAGAAGAATAAAGGGAGTCAGCATACCCTTTTTCCGGGAAAAATTCGGGAAAGATATTTTTGAGATTTACGGTAAGGAAATCGAGGAGTGCATGAAGGAAGGCCTTCTTATTCAGGAGGAAAACAGACTTCGCTTGACGGATAAGGGGCTGGATCTTTCAAATTATGTGATGGAGCGATTTATTTGAAGTAAAGGTTTCCGGGGGAGGGAATCGGGAGAAATATGAAATCAATCAGAGAACTGTACAGAATAGGTCACGGCCCCAGCAGCTCCCATACAATGGGACCTGCTTATGCGGCAGAGAGAATTAAGAAAGAGCATCCGGCAGCTACCGAAATTAAGGTGGTGCTTTACGGGTCATTAGCCAAGACCGGCCGGGGACACCAGACGGACGTGGCCATTAAGAAGGTGTTTGCGCCTTTTGAAGTTAACGTGGAATTTAATACCGAGGTGGCGGAAAGCGAACTAAAGCATCCCAATACCATGGATTTTTTTGTGACGGAAAACGGCATTACCACCGTGTTCAGAGCTCTGTCCGTAGGCGGTGGCGCAGTGCGTTTTGAGGGTGATCCGGCTCCGGAGTCTGCGGATGTCTACCCGGAAAAGTCTTTTACCGAGATTGCCGAATTCTGTAAAAGCAGAAATATGCGCCTGTCCGACTATGTATTTATGAGAGAGGGTGAAGGCATAAAGCACTACTTGCTGGAAGTCTGGGGAGTCATGGAAAAGGCTATTTCAGAGGGACTTTCCGTAACAGGGACTCTGCCCGGAGGACTATCGGTAGAGAGAAAGGCTCAGTTCCTTTTGAACCAGCGTCACATCGATGAGTCAGACGCCACCAGAGAAAACAGGATGGTCTGTGCCTATGCCTTTGCAGTGGCAGAGCAGAATGCGGATTCCGGCATCATTGTCACGGCACCTACTTGCGGTTCCTGCGGGGTAGTGCCTGCGGCTCTTAAATATATGATGGATGAAAAAGGATTCAAGTATTCTGATATCGTAAGGGCTTTGGCGGTTGGTGGCCTTATAGGCAATCTTATCAAGCATAATGCGTCCATATCCGGCGCCGAGTGCGGCTGCCAGGCAGAGGTGGGA
>JAZUHR010000258.1:0-6829 GCA_045641825.1 Lachnospiraceae bacterium | reverse complement strand
CTATTGCAAGTATAGCTACATTGGTCTCTACAATTTCTTTATCATTTACTTTTACGCCTGTAAGGCGGTTGTTTTTATCGTATAAGATATCTGTAACAGCGGAAGAAAATCTGAATTCCGCCCCGTTTTTTATAGCTTCGTTACGGATATTTTTAACAATTTTCTTAAGCTCGTCAGTCCCCAAATGGGGTTTATTCTGGTAAAGAATTGAGGGATTGGCTCCGGCTGAAACAAATATTTCCAGAACTTTTCTGATTCGCCCCGTCTTATCCTTAACCTGGGTATTTAGCTTTCCATCGGAAAAAGTACCCGCACCTCCTTCACCAAACTGGACATTGGAGGAGGGATTAAGAATTCCTGTAGCCCAGAATTTTTCCACATCCTTTTCTCTTTGATCCACGTCTCTGCCGCGTTCAAGTACAATTGGTGAAAAACCATGTTTGGAGAGCATATAAGCCGCAAAAAGGCCTGCAGGACCTGCACCTATAATAACAGGTCTGCTTATAAGAGGAAGGCTTCCCCGGGGCGTAAAGGAATACTCTACAGAATCACTCTTTGTAACACGACCTTTGGAATACTTAATAATATTCTCTTCCTTCTTTCCCATTTCGATTTCAATGGAATAAACATAGAGAATATTGCTTTTTTCTCTGGCATCTATAGATTTTTTGGTGATTTTAAAATCACCTATCTCCTTAACGCCAAGCTCTTTTTTGACAACTTTGATTAAGTCTTCTTCATTGTGATCTATGTGCAATTTTATCTGCAATTTTAACATTAGTTTTCCTTTATGGCAGAAAGTGCTGCGAGGCGGCCCGAAGACCAAGCCCACTGAAGATTGTATCCTCCGCAGGTGCCGTCAATATCAATTATTTCGCCGGCAAAGAAAAGTCCCGGTACGATTTTTGATTCCATGGTATCAGGATTTAGCTCTTTGGTATCTACACCACCTGCAACTACCTGGGCTGAAGCATAATCCTTGCTTCCTGTTATGCTCAAAGTAAAATTCTTAATTAAATCAGTTATTTCACTGATTTTCTTATCATTAAATTGAAGTGCAGGGCCTTCTGCATCGATTTTACAAAGTCCCAGCAGCACATAATTTAACTTATGATTCAAAAGCCCCAGCATGTAATTTTCGGCGCTTATATTTTTCTTATCACGGCTCTCAAAATATTTTTTAAGCTCAAAAGAATTGCTATCCGGACATAAATCAATATGAAGAACCGGATTCCTGCAGCTTGCAGCAAAACGGCTGATTTGAAGTATAGGAATGCCGGAAATCCCGTAATCTGCAAAAAGTATTTCACCCTTCTCAGAGACAATTCTTTCTTTACCGTCATACAGAGCAACAGCGGCTTCCAGACGTACACCGTTAATAGTCTTTAGGAACTTAGCGTCGCTTTTAAGCTGGACCAGAGCAGGATGCAGAGCTGTCACATGATGGCCCAGACTCTCACATAATTTATAGCCCTTAAATTCACTGAATTTAGGGCTGCCTGCACAGCTTCCGCAGGCTATAATACACTTGTGGAATTTAAGATCGTTTATAATAAACTGACCGTCGGCACGATTTATTTTGCTTACTTCTGAAGTAATTATCCTGACTCCCATAGTCTGAGCCTTCAGGGAAAGAGCCTTGGCTACAGATGCAGCTTCTTCGGAATATGGATAGATATAGCCGTTTTTATTCTTGGAGGGAATGCCGATTTTAAGGAAAAAATCCATGGTGTCCGTAGGCCCAAAACTATTAAGTGCCGGAAGGACAAAGGAGGGATTCTCACCTCTGTATTTTTCCACAGACATATCCGTATTGGTAAAATTACACTTGCCGTTTCCTGTAGCACAAATCTTTTTTCCAAGAGTATCCTTGACTTCAAAAATTGTGACATCAGCATTTACGGCAGCTATAATTGCGGCCATTAAGCCGGCTGCGCCTCCGCCTATTATTGCAATTTTATTTCTCATTATCTGCTTCTTCCTCGATGTCTTCAGCGCTTACCTCATCATCCTTAAGATGAAGACCGCATCTGTCTAAAATCCTAACAATTCGTCCGCCCATAGGGAATTCATACATTTCCTTCCTGCTGACCGCACCTGTGAATACCATGAGGAATACATATATAAGAATGGCCAAAATGATAGCAACAGCCAGAGAAATATATGCACTATGGCTAATTCCCAGCATAAGATTATATACAATATATGCAAGGATGCCCATAATCAATGAAGACAGGCCGGGCATAACAAAGGTCTTTATAATCTCCTGTCTGTAGCGCAATTCGCTTTCCAGCCTGCACCAGTTAAGCACAGCTATTACAGCAGGGAATACGCTGTAGCCTATAGCTAATGCATTGACGCCAAGACCTATAATAAGCATAGGAATATCTACTAGAAGATACATTAAAATACCGATAACAGCATGAATAATAGGGTAATAAAGCTTATTTATACCCTGTAAAATGCTGTTGGTAGTGGTGGAATAGGCGTAAAGCACTACTGAAATACCGCCAATGTACATAAGGAGTGCTGCTTCATCACTCTGATCTCTAAGCACGCAGTAAAGAATAGGGCGTGCCAGCGCTATAAGGCCTGCCGCACTGGGAATAGCAATCATCATGTTGAATTTGATAGCCTGGTGCATTTTTTCATAGAGATTTTTACGGTTCCCCTCCACATAAGCGGTTACTATAGCCGGAATAATGGCAATTCCAATTCCTGCAGCTATAGCAATGGGGATGGAGGTAAGCTGAACGAATTTACCGGAATAAATTCCCCAAAGAGCCTGTCTCTGATGCACATCAATATCCTTAAAATCCAGAATATTATTGAAAATTACGCCATCAATAAAAGATGTCAGATTGTATAAGAACTGATTGGCCATGATGGGGATGGCTGTAAGAGCCACCAGCTTTACTATTTCCTTATCCCCTTCTCTGCTGCCTGTAGCATCTTTTCTTACTCGTCTAAGCATGTAAGGCCTGTACATTAAGTAGATTGCCCCCAGGAAAAGCAAGGATACCAACGCTCCGATAAAGGTACCCAGAGTGGCACCGGCTGCACCGTAGGCATAGTTCATATCGCTTTCGGAAAACATCCTCATAAATACTACAGTAAGCCCTAGACCAACACCTACGTGAACAATCTGCTCCAGGATTTGAGAAATGGAAGTAGGGAGAACTGTGCTTTTCCCTTGGAAAAAGCCTCTAAGGCATCCCATAATTGCAAAAACAAAAATAGTAGGCGCCAGCGCTCTCAAGGGGATGGCGGTAGCCGGAGATTTTAATATATAAATCGAAATAATGTCCGCTCCAAAGAAGATAATAAGAGCCATTACAGCGCCTAAAATTGTAGAAATAATGGTGGAGATAAACATTACTCTGTAGGTATTATAATACTGTTTTTTCTTTTCTCGCTCGGAAATAAGCTTCATAACAGCAGTAGGCATGCCGTAGGTAGTAAGAAGAAGGCCTATGTTATAAATACTGTAGGCCAGCTGGTACACTCCCATACCCTCGTCACCCAGAATAATAACCAGCGGAACCTTGAATAAGAGTCCCAGAATTCTGGATAAAACAGATGCGGCTGCCAGAATTATTCCCTGTATATAAAATGAGTTCTTTTTATTTGCCATAACTATCTTGTAATTCCTATATTGGTTAGAATTTCTTTCTGCATATCTTCCATGCGGGCACGCTCAGAATCCTCCATATGGTCATAGCCGAAGAGATGCAGCATGCTGTGGGCCACAAGAAAACAAAGCTCACGCTTTAGGGAGTGGCCATACTCTTCTGCCTGACGTACTGCAGTATCCATTGATATAACAATATCTCCCAGCAGAAGTTCTCCTGTCTCGGGGTTGCAAAGATCTATCTCATCTTCCTCGGAAAAATTAAATTCTCCGGGCGTATTATACTCAATCATAGGAAAAGAAAGAACGTCCGTAGGCCTGTCAATTCCCCGATTTTCCAGGTTCAATTCATGAATTGTTGCATCATCGGTAATTAATAAATTAACCTCTGTCTCATAGGGGCAATCCACAAAATCCAGACATGCATTTACTGTGGCTTCAAAGTCTTGCCTGTAATCAAAATCAAGATTTAGTTCAATATCTGTATCAAAATTTATAGTCATATGCCTATCCTTTAAACTTAAATAGAATTAAGCTTCTCAATAAAGAATCTTCTTATTTCACTGCAGTCCTTAAGAGATAGTCCGGAATTATTGAAGGTACCCTTAGTGATATAAAAAGTAAATGCCTTATCCACGATATTTACCACATTAACAGCCTCAGGCTTATGTGCCTTTACATAAAAGTAAGTCGAGGATATTTTACTTGAAACAAATACCAGAGCAGTCTCTTTGGAGGAAAGAAGAGCTTCATTTTCATTCAGATCGGAATTGGCCATGGAAATCTCATCTATAGCTGAGCAAAGGCACTCGGGAAACTCATATTTTGCATAGATATCCTCCTGAGTCATGAGATCCTCATACGGAAGCAAGTCCTTAAGAAGAAAGAGATATGAAATAGCTTTGGTCTTCTGGCTGTCAGCATTAATGTACTTCGCAGCTTCTGCAGCGAACGCTGCAACACGCATGCTTTGAACATAGCTCTTCTTTTTATTTTTCTTAAGAGCGTCAATAATCGGCATTGTATGATTGATAAAGGAATCAAAATCAATATCCGGAATACGCTTGGGTGACAATCCCTCCGGCGCCTCATAATCATTAATAGGCTTGACCTCTGAGACCTCAAGATCGTTAATTTCCGCATTCAAAATGTCTTCCAGTGAGGCTTCTGCAGCTGGCTCAAGCCTTTCCATTTTGCTTAATTCATCTGCCATATCATTAAGATATGCAAAGCCATTGGCGCTTTCAGCATTCTCTTCTTCCGTATTTGTATTTTTAATAATAATATTTTTAAAAGATAATTTCATAAGACCACTAACTGTTATAATTGTAATGTAAATCAGAATAATATAAAAAATGGTGCTTTCTACAATAGTGTTAAATTTGAAAGGCTTACTAAGTATATATATAGCCAAAATAGTGCAGGCTGCAATAGTATCCAAATACACTATTTCTTTATATGTATCCAGCTTCATAATTCTGTGAAATGCTATAAATATAGTTACTGCATGTATAAGATACAGTGGAAAATCCGAAAAGGTATAGCCTGAACTTTCAAAAATCACGAAATATCCTAAAAATAAAATAGTCAAAAGGGCTATTTCAAGCAGCCTTAAATTAAAAGACTTATTTCTTTTTGACCGTGGCATTCTTTTTACTTTCCTTCTTTTCATATTCGTCATAAGCATTTACAATCTTCTGAACCAAAGGATGTCTAACAACATCCACGGCTGTCAGCTTTGCAAAGCCTATTTCGTCTACCTTTGCAAGGATTTTAAGAGCTTCGTCCAGGCCTGACTTCTGTCCTGCCGGCAAATCCTTCTGGGTAATATCACCGGTAATAATGGCTTTACTGCCAAATCCGATACGGGTTAAAAACATTTTCATCTGAGCCGGTGTGGTATTCTGGGCTTCATCCAGTATAATAAATGCGTTATCCAGAGTACGACCTCTCATATAGGCCAGAGGAGCCACTTCAATAGCGCCTTTTTCCATATTTTTCTGGAAGGTTTCTGCTCCCATGATCTGGTAAAGCGCGTCGTATAAGGGCCTAAGATAAGGATCCACCTTACTCTGTAAATCTCCCGGTAAAAAGCCCAGCTTCTCTCCGGCTTCAATGGCAGGACGAGTAAGAATTATTCGGGAAACCTCGTCATTTTTAAAGGCTTTAATGGCCATAGCCATAGCCAGATAGGTCTTACCTGTACCGGCAGGACCTACACCAAAGACAATCATTTTCTCACGAATTAAGTCCACGTAATTTTTCTGTCCCACTGTCTTGGGCACGATGGGCTTCCCCATAAGAGTATAGCAGATAAGGTCCTTATCCAGTCCTTCGGTACTCTTGAGCTTATTCTCCATCTGCATGGAAATCATGTAATTTACAGTCTGCTCAGACAATTCCTTTTTGCCTTCTATACTTTTAACCATCTGTGTGATAATGGCTTCAGCAGCCTTAACACCGCTTTCAATCCCCACAATCTTCAATTCATCATCTCTCTGAATAAGAGAAACGTTGAAAGCTTTTTCTATCTTCTTGCCATAGCCGTCCAGTTCACCGAAAACAGCCTTAACTATATCGGCAGAAAGCATCATACTGCTTGTTGTAGCTTCCATAACCCCTCCAATAAGTAATAGTCCCTCAATTTAAGTTATAAAAATCCAATGATGATTTTACCATAATGAAGTATTGTTTTCAATGCTTTTAAATGGCCCATATAAAGAAATACAAGATAAAAATATAGCAAATAAGCACGAAAAAGTGACCATAGGCTATACCTATGGTCACGGTTTTCTTAAAAGAGATAATTACTATTTGAACTTTCTCTTACGAGCTGCCTCAGACTTCTTCTTACGCTTAACGCTAGGCTTCTCGTAATGCTCACGCTTACGGATCTCCTGCTGGATACCAGCCTTAGCGCAATTTCTCTTAAATCTACGAAGAGCGCTGTCCAGAGACTCGTTTTCTTTTACGATAACACTTGACATATTCTTTCCTGACCTCCCTCCGGGTTGTACATTTGTGCAATACAACTTTATAGGGTATTAAAAGCACAAAAGACATTATAACATAAAATATGAATTCGTCAACGAGAATTTTTTAAAAAACGAAAGAAAATGTGGAATTAACCTCTGTAATAGTTTATAAGACAACCCTTGACGATAATCTCTCTCTCATCATCAGTAAGCTCGCCGATAT
>JAZUHR010000257.1:0-5977 GCA_045641825.1 Lachnospiraceae bacterium | reverse complement strand
CTTTTACGAGAAGGTCTGGATATCCCGGAGGTATCACTGGTAGCGATACTGGATGCGGATAAAGAGGGCTTTTTGAGATCTGAGACATCTCTTATTCAGACCATAGGACGTGCCGCCAGAAATTCAGAGGGGCATGTGGTTATGTATGCGGACAGAATCACCGACTCTATGGACAGAGCCCTTAAGGAGACGGAGAGAAGACGTAAAATACAGGCTGAGTATAACGAGGCTCATGGCATCACACCTACCACTATTAAGAAGGCGGTCCGTGACCTTATCAGTATTTCCAAGAAGGCAGAGCCGAAGACCGAGGTTCTGGACAAGGATTATGAATCTATGTCACCTGCAGAGCTTAAGAAGCTGTCAGATATGATTACCAAGAAGATGCACGCGGCAGCGGCAGAATTGAACTTCGAGCTGGCAGCAGAACTCAGAGACAAATTACTAGAGGTTAGAAGATATGTTTAACGAAGCAAAAAATTTTATCAAAATAAGAGGAGCGGCAGAGCATAATCTGAAGGGAATTGATATCGATATTCCCAGAGACAAATTCGTGGTGCTTACCGGACTTTCAGGCTCCGGAAAGAGCTCCTTGGCTTTTGATACTATATATGCGGAAGGACAGAGGCGTTACATGGAGTCCCTGTCATCCTATGCCCGTCAGTTCCTGGGACAGATGGAAAAGCCGAATGTTGAGTCCATAGAAGGCCTTTCACCGGCTATTTCCATCGATCAGAAGTCTACCAACAGGAATCCTCGTTCCACAGTAGGTACAGTTACCGAAATCTATGACTATTTCAGACTTCTTTATGCACGTGTGGGAGTTCCCCATTGCCCTAACTGTGGACGTGAAATCAAGAAGCAGACAGTAGACCAGATGTGTGATGAACTCATGCTGATGCCTGAGGGAAGCAGGCTGCAGATTTTGGCGCCTGTTGTGAGAGGACGTAAGGGCGAGCATGTAAAGCTTCTTGAAGATGCGAAGAAATCAGGCTTTGTGCGTGCACGAATTGACGGTGAGGTGGTGGACCTGGCTGAAGACATAAAGCTGGAGAAAAATAACAAGCATACCATAGAACTGGTAGTAGACCGTATCAAGGTAAAGGAGGGAATCGAGCAGAGACTTACAGATTCCATCGAGACAGCCCTTAAAATGGCTGAGGGTATCATGGTGGCAGACTTCATGGACGGCACGGAGAAAATTTTTTCCCAGAGTTTTGCATGTCCGGACTGTGGCGTCAATCTGCCGGAGTTGGAGCCACGTTCTTTTTCCTTCAATAATCCCTTCGGTGCATGCCCGAATTGTAACGGTATCGGTGTGAAGATGGAGTTTTCACCGGATCTTATGATTCCGGATAAGAATCTGTCCATTAAAGAAGGTGCCATTCAGGTAATGGGATGGATGTCGTCTTCCGATGAAAAGAGTTTCGCAGGCAGTCTGCTGAAAGCTCTCTCCAAGCACTATGGTTTTTCACTGGATACACCTTGGAAAGAACTGACTCCGGAAGTGCAGGATATGCTGGTATGGGGAACCAAGGGGGTCAGTGTGGATGTCAGGTACACAGGCCAGCGTGGCAGCGGTGTTTACCCGGTGGTTTTTTCGGGTATTGTGAAAAATGTGGAGCAGCGCTACAGAGAGACCGCATCAGAGACCATGAAGGCGGAATATGAGAGCTTTATGACCTCAACACCATGCACTGAGTGTAAGGGCCGAAGACTTAAGAAGGAAATTCTGGCGGTTACGGTAGGAGACAAGAATATTTCCGAAGTGACCGATTTCCCCGTAAGAGACCTGTTGGACTTTTTGACAGATCTTAAGCTGACACCTATGCAGCAGACTATCGGTGCTGCCATTCTTAAGGAGATTAAGGGCAGGGTTAAATTCCTCTGTGATGTGGGACTGGACTATCTGACTCTGTCCAGGTCTGCCGGCACTCTGTCAGGCGGCGAGGCACAGCGTATCAGACTGGCCACGCAGATAGGTTCAGGCCTGGTGGGCGTAGCATATATCCTGGACGAGCCGTCCATAGGCCTCCACCAGAGAGATAATGATAAGCTTCTGGGCTCACTTAAGGCCCTTCGAGACCTGGGGAATACACTGATTGTGGTAGAGCATGACGAGGATACCATGCGTCAGGCTGATTTCCTGGTGGATATCGGACCTGGAGCAGGTAAAGAGGGAGGCCGCATAGTAGCTGCAGGTAGCCCTGAAGAGGTTATGGCCTGCCCTGCCTCTATTACAGGCGATTATCTGGCTGGCCGTAGAAAAATAGAAGTGCCCGCAAAGCGTAGAAAACCTACCGGCTGGGTTACTGTAAAGGGAGCTGCGGAAAACAATCTCAAGGGCGTGGATGTTAAATTCCCTACAGGAGTTTTCTGCTGTGTTACAGGTGTGTCCGGCTCAGGAAAAAGTTCGCTTACCAATGAAATTTTATATAAGACACTGGCAAAGGAATTAAATAAAGCCCGTACCCTTCCCGGCAAGTGTGAATCGGTGGAGGGTATAGAGCAGTTTGACAAGGTTATCGATATCGATCAGTCACCTATCGGAAGAACACCCAGATCAAATCCTGCTACCTATACCGGTGTTTTTGATATGATTCGTGATCTCTTCGCATCTACCTCCGACGCCAAGATGAAGGGTTACTCCAAGGGACGTTTTTCCTTTAATGTTAAGGGCGGACGTTGTGAAGCCTGCTCAGGTGACGGTATTATAAAAATTGAAATGAACTTCCTGCCTGATGTGTATGTGCCCTGTGAAGTCTGTGGCGGTAAGCGCTACAACAGAGAGACTCTGGAGTGTAAATACAAGGGCAAGTCTATTTACGACGTGCTGGATATGACTATAGAAGATGCAGTCAAATTCTTCGAAAACGTGCCATCCATCCGCAGGAAAATAGAGACTATGAATGAGGTGGGCTTATCTTATCTGGAACTGGGGCATCCTTCTACGGATCTGTCAGGCGGTGAGGCTCAGCGTATCAAGCTGGCTACAGAGCTTTCCAGACGTTCTACGGGAAAGACTGTCTATATTCTGGACGAGCCTACCACAGGCCTGCACTTTGAAGATGTAAGAAAGCTTATCGATATTCTGCAGAGACTGACAGAGGGCGGCAATACCGTCATCGTCATTGAGCATAATCTGGATGTCATTAAATGTGCAGACTATATTATTGATATGGGACCGGAAGGCGGAGATCGCGGAGGTACTGTGGTAGCTACAGGTACTCCGGAAGAGGTCGCCAAGGTCAAGAAGAGTTATACAGGCCAATACCTTAAAAAAATGCTTTAATTTCGCAAGGTCGGGATGTCTATTGACGGCTTTTATACAAAAGTCTAAAATGAAGTCAAATGATTTTTTCGACTCGGGGAGTATATAAATGTTATTTTCATCAGTTGAGTTTTTATGTTTCTTTCTGCCTCTTTTCTTTCTTTTTTACGGACTGGCAGCGGGAATTTTTAAGAAAAACAATTATGTAAAAAACGGTGTTTTGCTGGTTTTTTCACTATTCTTCTACGCATGGGGAGAGACAGTATATCTTTTACTTTTGCTCTTCTCGATAGTGATGAATTATGTCTTCGGTAAATTGATAGACAAGGCAAATTCAAGAGAAAACGGTAGCAGGGCAGCCAAAAGAAGAGTGATTATTGGTGTAGCTTTAAACCTTCTGATGCTGGGAGTATTTAAATATGCAGGCTTTGTTTGTACGGAGATAAACCATCTGTTCAGGCTGAATCTTACTGTACCCAAAATCGCACTGCCAATCGGAATCAGCTTCTATACCTTTCAGATTATGAGCTATATTATCGATGTGTATAAGGGCAAGGTGAAGGTGCAGAATAATATATTCACTCTGGCTGTTTACCTCTGCGCATTTCCTCAGTTAATCGCAGGACCCATCGTCAGATATTCCGATGTGCTTAATGAACTGGCCTACAGAAGAGAGAATTTCGAGGGCGTATATCAGGGCATTAAGAGGTTCATATTTGGGCTTTCAAAGAAAATAATAATTGCCAACACCATGGCCAAGCTGTGCGATGGAATCATCGAAGAGGGATTGGCAAAGGTGGGCTCTTTCGGAGCCTTGGTCTGCATTCTTTCCTATACTTTGCAGATTTATTATGATTTCTCGGGATACTCAGACATGGCTATAGGCCTTGGAAAAATAATGGGCTTTGATTACAAAGAAAATTTTGACCATCCTTACGGGGCTATAAGCATCACCTCCTTCTGGAGAAAATGGCATATTTCCTTGTCCTCCTTCTTCAGAGAATATGTATATATTCCTCTGGGCGGCAACCGGGTATCCAAGCCACGATGGATATTGAATCTACTTATAGTCTGGGGGCTTACAGGCCTCTGGCACGGAGCCAGCTGGAACTTTGTTTTATGGGGAGTCTACTATGGGGTACTCCTTGTGCTGGAGAAGCTTTTCTGGGGGAAATGGATCGAAAAGATACCTGTTGTAAGACATATTTACGCAATCGTAGGCTTTGTCACCGGCTGGATATTCTTCAGAATGGAGACCTTGTCCGATATCGGCCTGATGTTTTCCACCATTTTCGGTAAATACGGCTGGCTGGGAGAAGCCGGACGTGGCATGGTAATCCTCGCAAATAACGGCTTTACGGTATTTTTTATCATTGTTTTCACAGTGGGCGTTCTTCTGTCTGTTGATTGGAGTGGGATTCTTCTGGCACTTAAAAACAGATACGGTGAGGGATTTGCGAAGGCTGGAGAAGTGGCCAGTGATATATTGGGACTGGCATTATTATGCTGTTGCGTAGTTATCCTTGAAGTGGGAGCATATAATCCTTTTATTTACTTCAGATTTTAGGACACTAAAAGAAGATGAATTATAAGGGAGATAAAAGAGATAGAATGAATAGAAAAATTTTTCTGATTATAGCCTGTCTGATTCTTGCTGCAGGCCTCATATGCCCACCGGTTTTAAAGCAGCTGGAGGATAAAGGGATACTTAAGGAAATCAGCGTGGGAAATACCTATGAAAAGCCTGAATACAGCGAAAATCCTCTGTATTTTGTGAAAAACGGCATTGATTATCTTAAGTATAATGTTAACGAAACCTATGGAAATTACCTGCCAGGTGCGCAGAATAATGTAATTGCCTACAATAACTTAATGGATAAGGTGAATGCACCTTTGGCGTTCCTTAGCGTAACCAAGACAGATACGGACACTTTGGACAAATTAAACGGTTTGAACGGTGGCACAGGCACACCGGCACCCAGTAATACCGCGGCACCAACGGAGATTCTTTTGCCTACTCCTCAGGTGACTCAGCAGCCGGGGACCACGCCTACAGACACTCCGCTTCCGACCGCTACCTATACACCGGCACCAACGCCGACACCTGCAAGAACCATCACAGATGTAAGCTATAAGTACATAAAGAAGGATAATTCCAGGAAATACTATAGTGTGAACGTAAAAGACTCCTACGGCGGAGACTATACCTTCCTGGAGGCTACATGCCTACAGCCCCTGGATAAGCTTAAGCAGATAGCAGTGAAGCAGGCTGGTCTTGTCAATAGACTTTATGAGGCCAATAAGGATGTGAATTTTTACCTCTATGTAGCCAGAAGGCTGCAGGACCACGAGTATTTTGCCAATCTGATTCCTGAGGAAATAAGCACGGCCGAAGCAGTAGATGCCTTTTACGGAGCGCTGAATCCGGGAATAATACGAAGTGAGTACCGCTTCAATAACCTGTTTGAGAGAATTGACAGAAATTATTTCACGGATCATCACTGGAATGCTTTGGGCTCTGATGTGGGATATAAGGACATAATCAGCATGATGAGGGCGAATACACCGGAGATTCTTCCGGCCTTTGATTATTCTACGATACACAGACTGGAAAAGGGCAAATTCTACGGAAGCTTTGCCAGAAACTGTGCCCTTCAGAATATGTGGGATATTTTTGACACAGCGGAATATAATCTGCCGGTACAT
>JAZUHR010000256.1:0-7792 GCA_045641825.1 Lachnospiraceae bacterium | reverse complement strand
ACCGCTACACCTACGGAGGCACCGGCTTTTACCAATACTCCCAGACCTACGAAGTGGGTGGGATATTTTACGCCGACGCCCACAGCATCACCTCTGCCCACAGTGACACCGGGGACACTTTGGTATGAGCTTATTACAGGCACGCCAACACCTACCCCGAGCGAGAGGCCAACACCGACACTTCGTCCGACAGAGACGCCGACACCTACGCCGACACCGACACCTAGTTTTACACCATATCCGACGCAGACGCCGATGCCGACACCGACACCTACCGCGGTGCCTACCAGAATACCGGCAGTAACACCGCCTGTAAGAGATTAGGAACTATTATGGAGTATGAAAAGCAGTCAATATCCGTCAGAAATCTGGTGGAATTTATATTGAGATCCGGCGATATTGACGCTTCTCATTCGCATACGGATACAGATGCCATGCAGGAGGGAGCTGCCCTTCACAGGAAGATTCAGAAAAGCATGGGACCGGGCTATAGAGCAGAAGTAGCCCTGAAAAAAGATTTTCTGCTGGAAAAAGATGACTTGGCCATTCTTCTTACGCTGGAGGGAAGGGCTGACGGTATAGAAGTGCAGGAGCTTCTGACCGGTACAGTGACCACCATTGATGAGATCAAGACCAGTCTGTCAAATGTAGAACATTTATCACAGCCTGTACCGGAGCATCTGGCACAGGCTAAATGTTATGCTGCTATTTATGGTGAACAGGAAGGCTTAGAGGACATAAGCGTCCAGATGACCTATGTCACCATTGAAAAGGAAAATATCAATCGTTTTAACTACGATTTTAAGGTGGCCGAGCTTTGTGAGTGGCTGGGAGCGGTGGTACAGGAGTATTCCAAGTGGCTTTTCTGGGAGGCTGAATGGAAAAAGAAAAGGGATGCTTCCATAAAGGAATTAAAGTTTCCCTTTGATTACCGTCCCGGGCAAAAGGAACTGGTAGCAGGAGTCTACAAGACCATTACCAGAGGCAGAAGACTGTTTATAGAAGCGCCTACGGGAGTAGGCAAGACCATTTCCACTGTATTCCCGGCGATTCATGCCATGGGAGAGAAAAAAGCAGATAAGATTTTCTATCTCACGGCCAAAACCATAGCCAGAACAGTGGCGGAGGATACCTTTTCTCTATTATCCGAGCGAGGGCTTAGCTTCCGTTTTATAACCATTACCAGTAAGGAAAAAAGCTGCGTTCTGGATAAGCCTGAATGCAACCCTGCCGCCTGTCCCAGGGCAAAGGGGCATTATGACCGGGTAAATGACTGTATTTTTGCCATGCTGAACGAGCAGGAGACTATTACCAGAGACTTGGTGTTTATGTATGCTGAGAAGTATCAGGTATGCCCCTTTGAGATGTGCCTGGACGTATCTCTGTGGACTGATGCGGTTATATGTGATTATAACTATGCCTTTGATCCCAGAGCGTCCTTAAAGCGCTTTTTTGCAGAAGGAATTAAAAATCCCTATATCCTGCTTATAGATGAGGCTCACAACCTGGTGGAAAGAGCCAGGGAGATGTACTCGGCAGAGCTGGTAAAGGAAGATTTTCTGACTGTGAAAAGGATGGTAGCGCCGCTAAGCAAGAGGATGGAAAAATACTTGGAGGCAGCCAATAAGCTCCTTCTTTCCTATAAACGTCAGTGCGAGGAATTCCAGGTATGGGATGACTGCGATGAACTTTATAACAGCCTGCAGAGGCTTTTATCGGTCTATGAAGACTTTTTTGACGAGTATCCCGGACTTTCCGAAAACAGGGCAGAGATAATGGATCTTTTCTTTAAGGTCAGGACATTCGTGCTGGTTTATGAAAAGGTGGATGAAAATTATCGCATCTTCACGGATTATTTGCCATCCGGGGATTTTCGCATAAAGCTTATGTGCATGGAGCCTGCCAAGCAGCTGAGAGAGCGCATGGATAATGT
Organism: Lachnospiraceae bacterium; assembly: GCA_045641825.1. GTDB lineage: Bacteria > Bacillota > Clostridia > Lachnospirales > Lachnospiraceae > RGIG3528. The sequence goes on along the minus strand of JAZUHR010000256.1, from coordinate 5,859 downwards.
GCGGGCCAGCATTCTTTTTTCAGCGACTCTCTTGCCTATGAATTATTACAAGGAGCAGCTGGGAGGCGATAAGGATGACTATGCGGTCTATGCCCCCTCTCCCTTCAAAAAAGAAAACCGGCTGATAATGATTGGAAATGACGTGTCCACTGTATATAAGAAGAGGAGCCGGGAGGAATTTGAGAAAATTGCCGGCTACATTTCTGATTTTACCGGGGTGAAAAAGGGCAATTATATGGTCTTTTTTCCATCCTACAAGATGATGGAGGATGTGGCAGAACTAATGGAAAACAGAGGCCTGCCCCTGGTTATACAAAAGCGTGATATGACGGAGACCGAAAAGGAAGAATTTTTAGGCGGCTTTGTGGAGAACAGCAGCGAATCCAGAATTGCCTTTTGCGTCATGGGTGGTATTTTTTCTGAAGGGATTGACCTTACGGGAGACAGGCTTAACGGGGCGATTATTGTGGGCTGCGGCCTACCTCAGGTGGGGTTCGAGAGAGAGCTTTTCAAATTTTACTTTGACGAGAAAAACGGCAATGGCTTCGAATACTCATACCTGTATCCGGGGATGAACAAGGTCATGCAGTCTGCAGGAAGGGTTATACGTACTGCATCTGACCGTGGGGCAATACTGCTTTTGGACGATCGCTTCTTAAGAAATCAGTATCTGGAGCTTTTCCCTCAGGAGTGGTTCCCCTATGATGTGGTAAACAGAGAGACTTGTAAGAGAATAACAGGAGATTTTTATAATGGCAAATGAGACAAGTACGGCAGTTTTGCCGGCAACACTGGTGGCGATACTGTCTTTGCTGGAAATTATATTTATACCTGGCTTGGCCTTCAAGATTGTGGCCTTGCTTGTGACACAAATGGCAGGTACGGTCTATCTTTTTTTCATCTTCAGAGACTTTTCAGAGCATTTCAATTATGTGACGGTATCCTATTCCGGCTTTGGAATTTTGCTCTTTTTGACTGATATGGGGTGGCTTACAGTCAGCATTGAGAGGCAGGCACTTTTCGCAGCTATGCTGATCGCCTTTCTTTTCCCTTTTGTATTCTGCACTATAGCGGCTTTGGTCATGAGAGAGACAGAGAGAAATTTCTATGGCGACTATTTCATAGGGCAAAGTCTGCTGCTGGCCTTAAGTCTGGTGCTATTCTACATATATTGGTTCGCTCGCTACAACGTGGACCATACCATGACTGAAAGAGTGGCGAGATTTGTACCCTTTGCCACATTGGCGTCCTTTATAGAAAAATTGATTTACGGCACCATTACGGGTGCTGATTTTGCCAGATATCTGGTATTTTCCATCGTGATATTTATGCCCTTCGGTTATATAGTGGGAGTTATAGGACAGAGATTGCATTTGATTACGGAAATTCTTCTGGTTTTGCTTTTCCCTGTACTTGTGGAGCTTCTGCAGCTGGCATTCGTGCTAAACGGATGCGACATCGATGATATGATGTTTGGCTTCTTTGGTGGACTTCTTGGGATTGGCTGCTTCAAACTTCTGAATCTCCTGGCTCTTAACGTGACCGGCGCCAGCTTGACAGGCGTAAGCAGGAGAATGGAGGATTAAAATGAGAATTATCAAGGCAGAAAATTATGAGGATTTGAGCAGAAAGGCAGCAAATGTCCTGTCTGCTCAGGTGATACTTAAGCCGAATTCGGTGCTGGGGCTGGCTACCGGGTCTACTCCTATCGGTACCTATAAGCAGCTTATAGACTGGTACAATAAGGGGGATATCGATTTTTCCATGGTTAAGTCCATAAATCTGGACGAGTACGAGGGCTTGGATGAAAGCTCAGATCAGAGCTACAGATATTTTATGAATCACAATCTTTTTGATCATATCAATATCAACAGGCAAAATACTCATGTGCCCAACGGCTGCGCAGAGGACCTGGAAAAGGAATGCAGGCGCTATGACAGGCTGATAGCTGACTTGGGCGGAATAGACATGCAATTACTTGGAATCGGTCACGATGGTCACATCGGTTTTAATGAGCCGGGAATGGCCTTCGAGAAAACTACTCATGTTGTAGAGCTCACAGAACAGACTATCAGGGCCAATGCCAGGTTTTTCGGTTCGGAGGAATTGGTGCCTAGGCGGGCAATTACCATGGGAATTAAGTCTATAATGCAGGCCAGAGCCCTGCTTTTAGTGGCCAACGGACCTGACAAGGAAGAGATAATGAAAAAGGCACTTTTCGGCCCTGTTACGCCTAATGTGCCGGCCTCCATCCTGCAGTTTCACCCTAATTTGACTGTAGTTTGCTGCTATAAGTAGTGAAGAAGGCAAGGGAGAAGAAGGAGATAAATTGAACATATTCGTTAATGGGAAAATTGTAGATGGCGAATTTACAGTGGACCGGGGCATTTTTACAAGTGTTACTGTAAAGGGAGAACGAAAAAAAGGTGACATAGTCATTCCGGGATGCGTGGATATTCATTCCCACGGCCGTGAAATGGTGGACTTTAGTAATCTTACGGTAAGTAAGCTGGATAAAGTTCTGGCATCCTACAGAAATGCGGGAGTGACCTCGGTGCTGGGTACTACCATGACCAATCCTCCTGAGATGGTGGAGAAGTCCGCAGAAATCATAGGAAATTACCTGGCTTCGCAGGAGGCAGAGTATAAGCCCGAAAACGCCAGACTTTTGGGTCTTCACATGGAAGGCCCTTTTTTGGGAGTGGATAAGAAGGGAGCTCATGATCCCAAGTATCTGTCAGGCTTCGACTACGATTTTACCGACAGAATTATAGAAAAAAGTGGCAGAAATGTGCGAATTATAGCGGTAGACGGAAGGCTTCCGGGAGCGTTACAATTTGTAGGGCATTATCGCGCACAGGGAATAAGGATATCCCAGGCCCATACATCGGCTGACTACAAGACAGCAATGGAGGTATTTGACGCCGGCTCAGACCATGTGACACATCTCTTTAATGCCATGAATTCCCTTCATCATAGGGAGCCGGGGCTCATAGGTGCGGCCTTTGATTCCGGAGCTTATATGGAAATTATAGGGGATGGATATCACGTGCACGAGAGTCTGATTCGTATGTGGTTTGCCATGAATCCAAATAAAATGATCCTTATTTCAGATTCCATGGAAGCGGCAGGTATGAGTGACGGAGAGTATCAGATAGGCGGTTTGCAGGTATTTGTTAAAAATAATCGTGCGACCCTTAAGGATGGCACCATAGCAGGCTCCACCACCAATGTTTTTCAGTGTATGAAAAATGCCATTTCTTTTGGAGTTCCGGAGGAAGCCGCAATTATGGCGGCGACAGGCAGACCTGCTGAAGCGCTGGGACTTTCAGGCAAGGTGGGAGGCATCGTAGAGGGAGCTTTTGCCGATTATATCGTGGTAGACAGTGATTTTAACATTAAGGGAATCTATGTAAACGGAAAGGAAAATTGAGGTTTTTTATGACACTTGGAGTAGATCTTGGAACATCATCAATTAAACTGGTGGTAATGAATGACGACGGTAGCATAGCGGCTTCTGCAGGAGCAGAATATGGGCTTTCCTTCCCTCATCCGGGATGGTCGGAGCAGGAACCGGAGGGCTGGGTGAAGGGCTTTTCTGAAAGTATTCAGAAACTGGCGGAGAAGATAGACCTTAAGCAAATTGAGGCTATCAGCTTCGGAGGACAGATGCATGGTCTGGTTATTTTGGACCGGGAAGACAAGGTGCTTCGTCCCGCAATTTTATGGAATGACGGCAGAACCACTGCAGAATGCGACTATCTGAACAAGACCATAGGCCGTGAGAAGGTGTCTGCTTATACCGGCAATATGGCGCTCACCGGCTTTACCGCACCAAAGATTCTCTGGGTGAAAAACAATGAGCCCGAGATTTTTGAAAAAATAGAAAAGATAATGCTGCCTAAGGATTATCTGGCTTATATTCTGTCAGGAGTGCATTGCACTGATGTAAGCGACGCTTCGGGCATGCTTTTACTGGATGTAAAGAATAGATGCTGGTCAAAGGAAATGCTGGAAATCTGCAGCGTAAGAGAAGAACAGCTGGCCAGAGTCTATGAGAGCTATGAAGTAGTAGGTAATATTTTGCCTGAAATGGCTGCGAAGTATGGCTTTTCAGAGGATGTAAAGATCGTTGCCGGAGCCGGCGACAATGCTGCGGGAGCAATCGGTACCGGAACAGTGGAAGAGGGAGCCTGCATAGTATCTCTCGGCACCAGCGGAACAGTTTTTATATCCTGCGATGAATATGCAGTGGATGATAACAATTCTCTTCATATGTTCGGCCATGCTACCGGTCGCTATCATCTGATGGGTTGTATGCTGTCAGCGGCATCCTCTAATAAGTGGTGGATGGATGAGATTATCGGTACCAAGGACTATGCTGCAGAGCAGTCAGAGATTACAGTTCTTGGTGAAAATCGCGTTTACTACCTGCCTTACCTTATGGGAGAGCGTACTCCTCACAATGATCCGGATGCCAGAGGTGCCTTTATAGGCATGTCTATGGATACCGGAAGGCGTGATATGACCCAGGCTGTGCTGGAGGGCGTGACATTTGCTCTTCGTGATTCTCTTGAGATTGCCAGATCACTCGGTGTAAAAATCGACAGAATCCGTGCTACAGGCGGCGGCGCCAAGAGTCCTCTTTGGAGAAAAATGCTGGCCAATATCATGAATGTGACGGTAGAGACAGTTAATTCCGAGGAAGGTCCCGGATACGGCGCAGCAATTCTGGCAGCGGTGGCAATAGGGAAATACGCAAGTGTAGAGGACGCCTGCCAAAGAATCGTAAAGGTGTCAGGCTGTCTGGCTCCGGAAAAAGAACTTGTTGAAAAGTATGAGAAGAAGTATCAGACCTGGAAAAAGCTTTATCCTGCGCTTAAGGACAGCTTCAAAGATATGGCTGAATAGGAGAAAATTATGGACTACGTAAAGCCTTTGGAAATCAAGAAAATACATATGGGGAAAGCAAGATTTTTCCTGGATTTGTGTGATGGCTCCGAAAGAGGAGAATATGTAAATCAGGATTATATTCTTCACACCCTGGGAAGACCACACAGAGCTATAAATCTTATGTACTGCTATTATCCCAATGACGAGGGCTGGCCTACCCGTGCCAGAGATGCATTCAAGGGCAGGACTGTAACCTTCCAGTGGGATTATCCATATGATGACTATTTTACCTATAAGGGTGGTCTCAATGGAGATAAAAATGCTGAAGTTTTTGAGCAGATGAGAGATATAAGACGCCATGGCCAGGATGTTATTTTGACTCTTACCATCGATCCCAAGGTATCTGATGAGCAGTTAAGGGCCATTGGCCGTGATTTGAGACCATTTGGACAGATGGAACTCAGAATAAATCATGAGGCTACAGGCAACTGGTTCTCCTTTAATAAGCGTGCAAGCTACGCTGAAATAGGTCAGTTTTTCGTACGTGCCTCCAAGCTTATCAAGGAAGAGGCGCCTAACGTTAAGACTATCATCTGCATAGGTGGTGTTGAGGACCTCGATAAAGTGGAGATGACGAAGGAAGAAGAGTTCAAGTGTACTATTCCTGAAGCTGATATCTGGTCTGTAGATAAGTACCTTTCCTTGCACTGGGGCTGGCCTTTCGATGTGGCTGAAAAAGGAGGTACTTCCTTCAGCCGTTACCCGGTAGCAGAGGTATATGAGAAGACAAAGAGAAGCTACTATAGGTACAAGGAATTAAATGGCGGCGAAGGAAAGCCAATGGTAATGTCTGAAATGAATGCAGACGGAGATGTTACCGGGCCATTTGAGCAGATCGATATGATGAAGGAATTTACCGATATGTGCAAGGCGGATAAGGACGTCTGGTTCAGCGGTTTTACCTTT
>JAZUHR010000255.1:0-4652 GCA_045641825.1 Lachnospiraceae bacterium | reverse complement strand
TTCGCGGTCGGTAAGATTTCTGAAGGCCGTCTGGACATAGTCTAAGCAGTAGTGCTTGCCTATATCATGGAATAGAGCGCATTCCCTCATAAGCTCTAAAATAGCATCAGGATTGCTCTTTATGTAGTCAACCGAGTAGCCTGCTACACCTGAAAGGAATTCAGGATTGCTCTTTAATACTTCGCCCAAGATAATACGGGCAATTTTGCTGACAATGACAGTGTGAATAGACAAGGACTTGTCATGAAAAACGGTAATGTCAAAAACGTAGTTGCGAGCCTTTTCAAAGCCTATCTGTGAGGCTATGATCTGGACCAGCTGAGCGGATGTGTCATATACATAAAAGTCATCCAGGGTCTTTTCAGCCAGTTTGAAGGAGAGAAGGATTTCTTTAAGTGCTTTGTCCCACAGGGCCTCCTTTTGTGCGAAGCTTCCGGTAAAATTACAGCGGATTGTGGAAAAATAGTTGGCTTCTGCGCTGAGAGCATTGATAAGAGACTTACTGTCACCCTTTTCCGATTCCTTTTGGGCATAGCTTAACAGCCAGGATAAGAGGTCGTCCTGGGTAATGTCTCCGAAGTAGTAGTCCAGTCTTTTTATGGTGGCATCCACTGAAAACGGGAACATTTCCAGATTGCCTTCACTGTGTTCCCTTATAAACTGGGAACGGAAAAGTTGGATGCGGCTCATTTCGTCTTTGGAATAGCAGTTGATATCCTCATCCAGGGCATCGCAGACATGACCCAAAAGGTCAGCCAGCGCACTTCGGTATGCACAGAAAAATTGCTTATTGGAACTGTCAAATACATTTACGCCTTCCAAGTTTATATACTCAACAGCGCGCTCCATTCTGTGAAGTGCATTTTTTTTGTCATTTTCATTGTACACTGTGGCCAAGAGGAAGGAAATGAAGGCAAGCTTGCCGGAAGTGCTCAGCTTGTCATAGTAATTTACCCATACATCTGCAAGTCCCTGGGCAAAGGTGGCCTTTCCCAGAGCCTGATGGGAGTTGTTGATTATATCGAAATAGTAGATAAACTGTAATTGGCGGGCAGCCTTGTCATAGTCCTCTGCAGCAATATAGGCTTTGTAAAGAATATGAATAATTCTCTCGCTGGTGCCTCGATCGTAAAAAACACCGTTTACGTAGAGGGAATTGAAAATATCTTTAAGCTCCTTAAGGTCCTCATCTCCGGGGATGGCAATGCTCTTTTCAAAGGGAAGCAGCTTTTCGTCGATGAAGGCGTTGTTGGAGGCCAGTACCTTTCGCTTTTCATGAGCGACATAGATAAGGTGATTTACCAGCTCGTCCTGAGATTTGTAGATAGCTTCAGGAAAATTATTCAGTTCAAAGTATCGCTCCATATTGTGAGCGTAGCTATGCAAGTCCATTGACGCTTCCTTTTGCTTGTAATGTGTTATTTTCTGTATATGTGTCTGTTCTGAATTGATTTATGCTTATCTTAATATTTCCTCTACAGTGGATACGGTACTGAAGGAACCCTTATTTCTGCTTATGATTTCACGTAGCTTGGATAGTTCAAAGTAGTTGACGTAGCAGATAAGTGTAGTGTTTTTACCGGCTATGGCACCACGGCTGTCAAGAAGAGTACAGGTCTTGTTTAAATCTTCTTTTATGCTTTTTACGAGAGCATCGGGATTTTTTGTAATAATTGTAACCTGCTTGATAGCCTCGAATCTCTCGGTGAAGTGGTCGGTAATGGCATTGGCCACCACATATACGAGAAGACTTAAGAGAGCGGCATTTCTGTCAATCAGTATGAAAGCTGCCAGATAAACGCAGGCATTGAAGGCGATAAGTATAAAAGACATGCTGTAGTTACGGCCGGTCTTGTCGGAAAGCTTTTTAAGAATAATATTGGCCAGGATTTCTGAACCGTCGATACAGCCGCCATTTTTCAGAATCAGTGACAGGCCGGCTCCCAGTATGGCACCTCCGAAGGCTACAGCCAGGAAATGCTCTGTGTTCAGGGTAAAATTAATGTGCTCAAACAATTCCAGACCGCCGGTGTAAAAAAGAGAGCCCAGAGCGGCCTTTATGGTAAAGGTCCGACCCAGAATGAAACGCCCTGCCATGAGAAAGGGGAGAAATACGAGGAGAACGCAGAGTGACAGGTTCAAACCGGAAAGCTTGCTTATGATAATAGCTATACCTGCCGTGCCATAGTCAATGGCATCGTTGGGAAGGAGAATACAGGCAACGGAAAAACTGGCCAGCGTTCCACCCAGGATAATCCATACATATGACAGCGCTTCTTTTAGCTTTTTATCCATAATACCCCCTGAAAACTCGATATTTAACTAATCATACATTAAAAAAGCCCATAAATCCATTAAGTTTTAATGAAGGATTATGAATTTCTTATAGCGAAGTGCTTTTTCTTTACATTAGCCCTGCTTTTAGATATAATAAGTATTTGGATTGGCTCCATAAGGAGCATCACAAAAGGTAGGATAAAATGGACAAAAATGATTTTGCAAAATACCCGCCTATGGGCTGGAACAGCTGGGACTGCTACGGTGCAGCCGTAAATGAAGAGCAGGTTATGGGAAATGCCGAATATATGGCCAAGTACCTGAAGCCCTTTGGCTATGAGTATGTGGTTGTGGACATTGAGTGGTCAGAGCCTGACGCTGAGTCTATGGCTTACAGAAAGTTTGCGAAGCTTGACATGGATGAGTATTCCAGACTGATTCCTGCGGCCAAGCGTTTTCCGTCCGCAGCTAACGGTGTGGGTTTCAAGTCTATGGCTGACAGAATTCATGATATGGGGCTGAAATTCGGTATTCATATCATGCGTGGAATTCCTCGTCAGGCAGTGTATATGGGGACCAAAATTAAGGGGACAGATTATACCGCAAAGGATATCGCACATCCCTATTCGGTATGCTCATGGAATACAGAGATGTACGGCGTGGATGTTAATCATCCTGCAGCCCAGGCTTACTATGATTCAATTATAGAGCTTTATGCCGGCTGGGGTGTTGACTATATCAAATGCGACGACATCTGTGTTACAGAGGGACGTCCCGATGACCTCTATTCAGGTCGTGGTGAGATAGAGTGCTTAAGAAAGGCCATCGATAAATGCGGCAGACCTATAGTGCTTTCACTGTCCCCGGGACCTGCTGATATCAAGAATGCGGAGCATCTTAAGGCTAATGCCAATATGTGGCGTATGTCCGGAGATTTCTGGGATTCCTGGGAGGCGCTGGATGCCATGTTCGGTAAATGCCGTACCTGGCAGGATTATGTGGGAAATGGCTGCTGGCCGGATTGCGACATGCTGCCTTTAGGCCATATCGCTATCTACAATGGAGACCGCTGGACCAATTTTACCCATGATGAGCAGAAGACACTGATGACACTTTGGTGTATCTTCAGATCCCCTCTTATGATGGGCGGCGAGATGCGTGACAACGATGACTGGACCCTGAAGGTACTTACCAATCCCGAGGTTCTGGCACTTGAAAAAGAAACCAGCGGTGCGCACGAAGTAATGAATGCGGAAGGGATAGTTGCCTGGAAGACAAGTGATGCAAATGGCAACATTTACTTGGCAATTTTCAACCGTGACTGCTGGAAAAAAGATCTTTCACTGGGACTTGCACGGCTTCATGTGGAACACAGAGATACCTATCATATTCGTGACCTCTGGGAAAGAAAAGATCTGGGCACTGTTACGGAAGAAATATCCATGTCCGTAAATGCTCATGGTGCAGTTCTTTACAAGCTGAGTAAGGCTTGAAGATATAAGTAAATAGTTTTAAAGGAGAGAATATATGGAAAACAAGGACATTTTAAAGTATGTGGATCATACTTTACTTACACAGACTGCTACATGGGAAGAAATCAAGCAGATTTGTGATGACGGTATGGCATTCGGTACAGCATCTGTTTGCATCCCTCCGTCATATGTAAAGCAGGCCAAGGAATATGTGGGCGATAAGCTGGCTATCTGCACGGTTATCGGCTTCCCTAACGGCTACAATACTACAGCGGTTAAGGAGTTCGAGACCAAGGAGGCTCTTAAGGAAGGTGCTTCCGAAATCGATATGGTTATCAATATCGGCTGGCTCAAGGATAAGAAGTATGATGCCATCAGAGAGGAAATTAAGACTCTTAAGGCAGCATGCGGACAGAATATCCTCAAGGTTATCATCGAGACCTGTCTTCTGACAGATGAGGAAAAGATAAAGATGTGTCAGCTGGTTACAGAAGCAGGCGCGGACTTTATCAAGACCTCCACAGGGTTTTCCAAGGCAGGTGCCACATTCGAGGATATCGCACTTTTCGCACAGAACGTAGGCGAGGACGTGCAGATGAAGGCAGCAGGCGGTATTTCTTCGCTGGATGATGCGAAGAAGTTCCTTTCTCTGGGGGCTACCAGACTGGGCACCAGCAGAATCGTTAAGCTTATGAAGGGACAGGAGGGCAGCGGTTACTAAATCGGCGCCTATAGAATATACATAATACGAGGAGGAAAAAATATGGCAACACCACACAACGCAGCTAATAAGGGTGACATCGCAAAGGTAGTTCTTATGCCCGGCGATCCGCTCCGTGGAAAATTTATTGCAGACACATATCATACAGATGTAAAGTGATTTAATACAGTCAGAAACATGCT
>JAZUHR010000254.1:0-3546 GCA_045641825.1 Lachnospiraceae bacterium | reverse complement strand
ATCCATCCCTGCAGCTGCTTGCTTCTTATATACACGAAGGGGATATCATCATTCTGGCTCCGGAGTACTATCTTTCCACCTATGCAGGGGAAGATCCGGTAAGAAGCAGTATTTGGAGCAGCGTGGAGAGCAATATGAATATGCTGAACTATATGGATATCAGCACATATCCGGCCATTATGGACTCTTTTGCTTCCACAATGACCCTTATCAGAAATTCCATTGCCGAGAATAAACTGCCCTACTCCATTTCTCCATACATGCTTAGGACCAATTTTAACGAATACGGAGATTTGGCCGGTGCCCGCCCGGTAAAAAATACCAAGGTTTTCGTAAGCGTTCCTAACAACCTGATTACCGATAGAGGTATGGATATTATCAACTCTTACGTTGATGATTTTACCGAAAAAGGGGCTGTCTGTCTCTTCTCTTTCCCTCAGGTATATGTAAACAAGGTAACACGCACACTTACAGATAGCATGAATGCTCACCTTGCAGCCCTCTCCGGTGCACTAAGCAGTAATTGCCATATCATCTCCAATCCTTTGGATTATGCCTTTACGGAAAATCTGTTTTTCGATAATTACTACCATACCACTTTGGAGGGTGCAAGCAAGCGTACCGCTCAATTGATTAAAGACCTTAATAATTATCTTAACCCCTAGGAGAAAAGCCATGTCACTGACTTCAGTCAATTACATATTGTTTTTACTGGCATCAGTGACCCTTTTCTACTTGGTGCCAGCCCGATTTAAGAGCCATATAATTTTTCTGGTGAGTGTAACCTTTTACCTATTTTTCTCACCGGGAAAACTTCTGATTCTTATGGCCTACATCTGGGTCATTTATATTCTGGCGGCAGTAGGCCATAAACACAGCAAATACGCTGTTTTTTTCACCGCGGTGGGCATAATCGGAAGTGTGGCCCTTCTGATATTTTTCAGAGCCTTCACTGCACTTAAGCAGGGAGACCTGACTCCCCTTGGCTTATCCTACTGTATCCTGCAGAGCATTTCCTACCTGAGACAGGTCTACAGTCGGGAAATCCCACCGGTGGAGTCTCCTGTGGATCTTTTTGCTTTTCTACTCTTTTTCCCGAAAATTATGGCAGGTCCCGTGGAAAATCCCCGAAAATTCCTGTCAGACCTTGAAGTAGCATCCTATTCCAAATTAAACATTTACAAAGGACTTCCCCTTATCGCCGTAGGTATAGCCAAAAAGCTGGCTGTAGCAGAGGTTCTTACTCCTGCAGTTTCCGTAATTTTTGACGGTCCTGCTGCGCATAACGGCCTGGCAAGCCTTTTGGGCGTCATTTTCTACTCCTTTGTAATTCTTTTCGATTTCTCCGGCTATACCGATATTGCCCTGGGTTCAGCCCTGCTCTTCGGTATTCCCCTTACCGAAAATTTCAAAAATCCCTATCTGGCAGTGGGCATGATTGATTTTTGGAAAAGATGGCATATCAGCCTTACCTCCTGGCTCCGCACCAACATATATTTTTCACTGGGCGGCAACAGAGTCAGCCGCAAGGAACGCTACCTTAATGTACTCACAATTTTTATGATAAGCGGTATTTGGCATGGCACCACCTTAAGTTACCTGGTTTGGGGTATGTACCACGGCCTCCTTCAGATGGCAGAGCTCTTTTTCCTGGAAAAAACAGGGATTAAGACTTCCGGTAAAAAGGCGCCTGCACTTATACGTCCGTTACTTATTATCATGACCTTTATCCTGGCCACCATAGGCTGGGTACTCTTTAGAGCCTCCAATCTGGAAAATGCCTTCGCTATTATTGCCGGCATTTTCGCCCCTTGGTCCTCATTTACACTTGCATTAAAGAGTCTGGGCATCACTCTCTTTGCCCTGATTTTTGCTATTGCTTCCATCATTGTTACCACAATTTTTAAAGATATTCTGGTGAAAAAGGAGCTTTCCCTTTTCTCATCGTCAGTCATTTCAGCCCTTGCAATCCTTTTGGCCCTGGCCGGAGTAATTCTGCTTGGTAGCGGAAGTTCCAGCTCCTTTATTTACTTTAACTTTTAACTATGAAAAAAATTCTGCAACCACTAACTTTATTACGGAATGTACTTATTATCGCTCTGCTGGTAGCCCTTCCCTTTGCGGTATTCTTTTGCTATGCCCTGAACCGGCCTAAAGCCTTCGCTGATTCCTACTATGCCGGACTTCAGGTGAAGTATGACCGTCTGCAGAGCATAAAGGGACCTAAAATCGTTGTTATCGGCGGCTCTGCCACTGCTTTTGCCATTGATTCCGATCTGATAGAGGCCGAGACCGGGCTTCCGGTGGTAAATTTCGGACTCTATGCAGCCATTGGTTTCAAGCCAATGCTTGATTTAGCCCTGCCCTATATCCATAAAGACGACATCGTAATCCTTCTGCCGGAACTTTCTTCTCAGACCTATTCCGATTATGTGGGATATGAATACCTGCTTTATGCCATGGAAGGGCGCAGCGCTATGGCTCTCTCTCTGGGCAAAGATTATGCCAAATTTTTCCTTCATACCTACCCTGAATACCTAAAAAATGCCAAAAAGGCCTTATCCAACGATTCAGTAAATACCACTATTTACGCCGCTTCTTCCTTCGATGATAAGGGTGATATTTCCTATGAGCGCTTGGAAAATATCATGTCTCTGGGCTACTCTCTGGACAATCTGCCGGAAATAACTCCTGATATCATTACCGATAATTTTGCCAATATGGTTAATAATTTCACTGCAGCTTCCCAAAAGGCCGGAGCTCAAGTCTACATAGGTTTTCCTCCTATGAACTCTGCCTCTGTAAGCGACATCTCAAATGACGCCTTACTTACCTTTACCCGGGCACTGGCATCCCGTATCGATGCACCCATTTGCAGCGATATTTCCAATTGCTTACTGGATCCAGCCTACTTTTACGATTCCAATTTTCATGTAAATGATACAGGTTCAGTATATTATTCACTCTTACTGTCCAACGATATCAAGCTCCTATGCGGAAAAGTTGAGCAGAACACTTCTGCCTTTCCTTCTCCCCCTCCTCTCTACGTGAACATTGCAAAGCCGGGAGAATTAGGAGGCTTTAAGTGTCTTATTTCTGATGACAGCGTATTTATTACAGGTGTAATTGATGACTTAAAAGCTGCCGAGACCATCACCGTGCCGGAGTATCTGGATGATAAAAAGGTGGTGGCCCTGCAGGGCGCCGTATTCGATGGCTGTACAAATCTTAAGGAAATCATAGTAGAATGCAGGGACTTACCTGAAGTCGGCAATTTCCTTTTAAGCGGAACCAATGACCATATAAAAATAAAGGTCCCTGCGGACCTTTACATGAATTACCTCACTGATTATTTCTGGGGTTACTATTCTGAAAATCTGGAATAAAACTTTCTTTAGCCACTTCTCCCTCCTGGATAAAGGCATTGGATATTCCCATATCCATGACCGTGTCCAGGAGTCTTTTATATTCTCTTTTGGTTACTTTTCTGTTAATCTCCGGATACTCCGGTGGAATTTTATAAGGAGTATACTGGCTCATAATACT
>JAZUHR010000253.1:0-8053 GCA_045641825.1 Lachnospiraceae bacterium | reverse complement strand
TATTTAGGTGTCTTGAAATCCATGGAAGATACAGCTACGCCCTTGTAGTTGGTGGACGAATGCACGATTTTACCATTTCCGATATATATGGCCACATGGGTCACCTTGGTGGAATTCCCGTAAAAAACCAGATCTCCCGGCTTCAATTCACTTCTCTGAATATGTTTATATTTCTTGGACATATCATCAGAAACTCTTGGCATATCCACTACTGCCTTCAGATTTTTTGTATAAGAAACATGCTTAAATACATAATTAACCAGGCCTGAACAGTCAATTCCCTTAAGAGGGTCATTGCCTCCCCAAACATATTTTGTACCGATATATTTCATAGCCTCATCACAGATAGCCACTCTGGCGTCACTTACATCCGGTCCATAAGGAGTATATTTGATAGCCCACTGGAGCTCGTAGTTCAGGGTAACATACTGAAGAGCTACATAGCCCACCTTTTCACTGTCATTTGTATCTGACTCCAGAAATATTTCCACCCAGAGTTTATTTTCACCTTCATTTTTATTCACTACAAGAGCCTTAGATACCGACATAAGTTCTCCGGACTTAACCTTAGCAACAATGGATGAATCCGTGGAGGGTGCGCTACGCACATTTAAAAGACTGGTATTTACAGTAGCATAGAGGGCCTTTACTTCATCAGCCTTAATGACAGCCTCATCCCCTGTAATCAGATAATCCGTTGATACATAACCCTTGACCTCACCGGACTCTACCTGTGCCCAGCCTTTATCCACACTTTTAACTACAACAGCTGAATCTCTGGCCAGAATTCCCACACGTGAGTAGCTGGTACCGGCTTTTGCTCTTACATTAAGATTATTTCCTTCTTTAACATCGGCAATAGCAATGGTATCAGGAAAATTATTTTTGATTGTAAGAAGAAATGAGGGATTTTCCTCATCCTGATAAAAATTATCAAGTCCCTCTGATAGCCCGGCAAGTCCTATGGTGCCTGTAATTGTTTCACCAAAAGCAGCCTTCTCTTTATTTAGCGTAAATACAGAGACGGCCAAGCCCAAAGCTATAAGAATTTTAACCCATAAATGCTTAATCAAACCCTTTTTCCCCTTTGATAACCTAAAAACAATCAAACCCTTTTAATTCCCTAAAAAATAATTATTTCCTTTTATTCCCTAAAAAATTATTATTTCCTTCTTCTTAGTAACCCTAATATAATCGCCCATTAATTTAACTTAAATTCCATATATACCGGCTCATGATCCGAATAAAGGAAGCCGCTGTACATATTGCTGTAATCCACTACATCGATGTTGTCAGATACGATAAAACCGTCCAGAATAAAGGTCTTGGTGATTCCCTCCGTATAAGGAGCATCATCGTCACGACCTGAAGGAAGCAGCTCCTTTTTATCCCATTTGGTGTCCATGGCAAACATTAAATGCTCAGGGAACTTCGTTCTGGGGAAAGGATAAGCCCAGTTGCTGTATGGCTCCTCGCCTTCATCACGTGAAAGATCATGATTGAAATCTCCTCCACAAACGATATAGTTGCCGGCCTCGTATTCAGAGGACATATCGTTAAAAAGCATGCTTAACTGTCCTTCTCTTACAGAATCATCACTTCCGTAGGCTGACAGATGAACATTGTAAATGCAGAGATACTTGCCGTTTTCAGTAGGAATTTTTGACACAGTATAGCATCTGTCCAGGTCAAAAAATTTGACTATAGAGTTCATAATCGGCAATTCTACACGATTGGACTTCTCTATATTGTACCTGGAATAGGTGCAAAGTCCTGCTGTAATTACGCCATGAGGCTGATATACAGGAATAATATAATATGGCGATTTGTAGAGATTATAGGCAAAACTGTAGCAAAAAGAATCCAGCTTCGAATTAATATACTCCAGCTGATCGATATGGTAGGATCTGGTAGAATCTCTGTCGATTTCCTGAAAAACAATAAAATCAGGATTCTTCCCCATAATCTTATTCATGATACCATCAATATTTTCATATACTGCTTTTCTTGAAAAAGCCCAGGACTCATGACCGCCATCCATAAAGAAATCAAAATCAGCGGAATAAGCCCCAAATCCAATGTTGGAGGTCATAATTTTCAAGGTCTCACCCATAGGGAGCTTACCATTGGCGGCTGTAGCCAGTGAATGACCTACCTCCAAATCCTTATCGCCTTCTCTGTTAAAATTTAAGAAGGCATAGCCCAGGTAACCACCTGCAAGAACTATAACAATTGCTAAAATAATAAGAACTGTTCTTAATATCCTTATTCCAAGGCTTTTCTTTTTATGTACTTTCTTCTTTTTATTCATAACTCACCCAATTTATAAAACCAATAAATATATATAACCTTTAATCTACTCACAGTTTTAACGGTATCCACCCTTTTCCCCGGATGAAAATTATTAATCTGCCTACAGTCTTTATCCCCTTCCGGCTATTCTTCCCAGGAAAGACCGTAATGCTCTATACGCTTATCTCTGGAGAAAAGATCCTTAACAGCCAGCCTTGCATTCTTATTTTCGAAAAGAATGAGATTTATCTGCTCCACAATAGGCATTTCCACCTCATATTTATCTGCCAGTTTCTTGGCAGCCTTGGCGCAATACACGCCCTCTACGACCTGTCCCACTTCCTTAAGGGCTTCATCGCAGCTTTTTCCCTGTCCCATAAGGAAACCGGCATTACGATTTCTGGAATGCTTACTGGTACAGGTAACAATCAGGTCCCCAATACCTGAAAGTCCGTTAAAGGACTCGGCTTTTCCTCCCATTTTGATGCCCAGACGGGAAATTTCCACAATACCTCTGGTCATAAGAGCAGCCTTGGCATTATCACCAAAGCCCATGCCGTCAGCAATACCGGCAGCTAAAGCGATAACATTTTTAAGGGAGCCTCCCAGCTCTATTCCCAGCACGTCCGGACTTGTATATACTCTGAAAAACTCATTCATAAAGGTATCCTGAATAAGCTTTGCAGTATCTTCCTTTTCTGCACCGATAACAATAGTGGTAGGCATTTTTAAAGATACCTCTTCCGCATGTGTAGGGCCTGACAGAACACATACCTGAGCCTCGGGAAGCTCATCTTTAATAACGTCACAAAGGGTAAAAAGAGTATTCTCTTCTATACCTTTGGCCACATTAACGATAATCTGGCCCTCCGGAAGAAGGCCCTTAAGTCTGGCAGCTGTGGAACGCACGAAGATAGATGCCACAGCAAAAACAATAATCTGAGGCTTCATGGAAATGGCTTCTTCGATATCAGAAACCAGTCTTACGCTATCAGGAAGCACTGCTCCCGGAAGATTTCTTATAGCGCTTCTGTCTGCCATAAGCCCTTCTATTTCCTTCTGAACAGCACTCCAAAGAGTCACATTATGACCATTCGAAGCCAATAATATTGTAAGCGCTGTGCCCCATGTACCGGCACCAAGAACTGTAATATTCATAAATTAAAAATTATCTCCTTTTTTTCCTTACTCTTACGGCTCTTTTTGCCATTCCCATTTTAATCCATACCGGCACATAGTGAAGAAGCACCGCAAGAATTATCTGAACAAGGGCTAAAATGTAATACATGGGTACCTTTCCGTAAGGAATGCCCCAATTAAATTTTCTGTTAGCTATCTCCAGCCATACATAGAATGGGAAATTCAAAGCACAGAGCTCAAAAGAAGCCTTACCCAGCCAAATAATGGCAGGATTTCCGATGATATTATCAAGAAGCGGGAATCTGGCCAAAAGCATAAGTACAGGAGCGTAGAGAAGTACCAGCGCAGGTATAGAACGATTGTACATCTCACCTGAATATATGTACCCATTCATAAGATTATAGAGAAGCACAAAAGAAAGAATGGATACGCATGAATAAGCCAGCAATTGCCTGTTTTTCAGTTTCTCACATACATATGCTGCCACCACACCCAGGAAAAAGCCCATATAGCCGCGACACATATCGTTATTAAGAAGAGGGATTTCAGACCTCTTAGAGAAAAAGATAATTCCCACAATAACAGGAATCAGCATCACAAAAATACCGCCGTGCTTTTCGTCTACTCTGGCCAGGAAATAGTAAATGACAGAACAGAAGAAATATACACTTATGTACCAAAGCGGGCCGTTTAAGGTATGAAAATTATTAACCCAGTTTTGTACCAGGAAAAGATTTTCGATTAAGTAGGCCGGACCTGCAGAGGTATTATGCCAATATTCATTAAAAAGTGAATAATATACTGCTACACCCACATACATTATAATTGTGGAAATCCCGGCAATCGGAATAAGTCTTTTGGCACGTTTAATAATGTATTCACTGAAGGTTATGCGATTATCTTTAATACGATCATAATAGGCAAAAAGCTGGAAACCGCTTATCATAAGCAAAAGCTCCATAAAACTGAAGCTTTTGTTGAAGCAAATCTGGGTGATTCTATTGGTAATTTCCACCCAGGTCTTATTGTCGCCTTCTGCATAATAGCCGGCCGGAGTAAACTGCCAATAGTGACCGATAGTCACCGCTACCAGCACTACCAGTCCCTTTATTGTATCGAACCCCTTAACATATCTTCTTTTTTCCATCATAACCCCTAAAAACTACTTATTTTTCTTTGGACCGAATGAAAATTTATTCTCATTATGGTTAATAAGTCTCTTAATATTTGCCCTGTGATTATATACGCAAAGAATAGTATACACCCAGGTAAAAACAGACATTGATATCCAAATAGTACGGTCAAAATCCCCAAAATCATAGAAAAGTCCATGTCCGCCATAGTTAAAATATCCGGACCACAGTACAAAGAGAGGAAACTGTAATGAGGCAAACATGCTGGCAATACTCATATACTTGGTAATATAAATAGTAAGTGCAAAAAGAGCAAAACCCACCAGAGCCAGTCTCCAGTCATAAAGGAGCATGCAAGCGCCCATGCAGGCAACGCCCTTGCCACCCTTAAACTTAAGGTAAAAAGGGAACATATGACCCAGAACAGCGCCAAAGCCTACCAAAAGTACCAGCAGCTGATTCATCTGGCTCATAGCCGGGTACTGTCTGAAGAACAAAAATCTAACCAGAAGAATTGGAAGCATTGTCTTAAAAAGATCAACTCCCAGTGTGAGGAAACCTGCTTTCGGTCCCATAACACGAAGTACATTTGTAGCACCTGTATTACCACTGCCCTGATGTTTAATATCTACATTGCCCTTTTTGGCTACAATTGTACCTGTAGAAAAACAGCCGCACAAATAGCCGATAACTATGCAGAAAATAATTTGTAATGTAATATTATTAGCGAATAACTGCATTATTTGTTTTCCTCATCATTTCTTTCACGGATAATGAATTTTATTGAAGTACCGTTAAAGCCGAAGGCTTCACGAATCTTGTTTTCTATGTATCGTACATAAGAGAAATGCATGATTTTCTTATTATTTACGAAAATAACAAAGGTCGGCGGCTTTACGGATACCTGGGTAATATAGAAAAGCTTAAGTCTTCTGCCCTTATCTGAAGGTGGCTGCTGCAGAGCTACGGCCTGCATCATAACCTCATTCAGAACACCGGTGCCCACACGCTTATTCTGATTTTCAATAACATTCTCAATATGCTCAAAAATCTTATTGACTCTCTGACCCGTCTTAACAGAAATGAAGATGATATCCGCATAAGGAATGAAGGACAGAACCTCTCTGATTTTCTCAGTCTGCTTGTAGATAGTCTTATCATCCTTATCCTCTACCGCATCCCACTTATTGACTGCGATTATGATACCCTTACCAGCATCGTGAGCAATACCTGCAATCTTGGCATCCTGCTCGGTAACGCCCTCTGTAGCATCAATTAACACTACACAGACATCACATCGCTCTACCGCAGCCACGGTACGAACCATCATAAAATGCTCAATATCAGTATTTATCTTGGCATGCTTACGAAGACCTGCAGTATCGATAAATACATAGTCTTTTTCATTGTAGGATACCTGTGTATCGATGGCATCTCTTGTGGTGCCTGCGATATCGGAAACTATGACTCTGTTTTCTCCCAGAAGCCTGTTAACCAGGGAGCTCTTACCTACATTAGGCTTACCCACAATTGCAATTCTCGGTCTCTTGTCCTCTTCCTCGTCCTGTGCGAAGCTCTCAGTCACTTCCAGCACCGCATCCAGAAGATCACCAAAGCCCAGTCTGTTTACTGAGGAAACGGGAATAGGATCTCCGATACCCAGATTATAGAATTCATAGGTATCGTTCATGAATTTGTTGAAGTCATCCACCTTATTTGCACAAAGTACAACAGGCTTTCCGCTACGTCTCAAAATATCCGCAACGTTGTAGTCACTGTCTACAAGGCCTGTCTTGGTATCTACCACAAATATAATGCAGTCTGCAGTATCAATAGCTACCTGTGCCTGTGCTCTCATGTAAGAAAGCATCATGTCACCATTATCAGGCTCAATACCACCTGTATCAATCAGGGTAAACTGCTTGTCCAGCCAGGTAATATCAGCATAAATTCTATCTCTGGTAACACCCGGTGTATCCTTTACTATAGATATTCTTTCGCCGGCAAGAGCGTTAAATAATGTGGATTTACCAACATTAGGACGTCCCACTACAGCGATAATCGGCTTACTCATTAATTATATCCTCCACTAATGCACTTCCCTCGGATTTTACAATACCCACAGGCTTTTGTAAAGTTATTTCAAGGTCTGAAACACTTCTGTCATCTAAGAAAACATCTTCTCCGGTACGCAGGCAAACACATGGTAAAAGCAGCTTATTCCCTATGTCCTTACCCTTTAACTGCTCT
Organism: Lachnospiraceae bacterium; assembly: GCA_045641825.1. Taxonomy (GTDB): domain Bacteria; phylum Bacillota; class Clostridia; order Lachnospirales; family Lachnospiraceae; genus RGIG3528. Next base: position 1,238 of record JAZUHR010000253.1, on the reverse strand, counting down.
GAAATATCAGTATAGGTAAGAAGCCCGGCGACGGTTATACTGTCTCCGTAAAAATTATTAATTATCTCGTACACATTTACTTTTATACGAGGAAATTTCATCTGTATTTTTTCAACCTGGCGTTTAATTATGGGGTAAGCCAGCACCCCAGTGGCTATGGATAAATGCCTCTCTCTGTCATCACCTGTAAGGCTTTCCAGTGCTTCATCCACTTCGTATTCCAAAAGTCTGACCATGCCCACACCGTTACCAATCTGAGGATATTCCTCATAGGCTTCGGCCTCGGGGATAGGTAAATCAGCCTTCAAATACCATTCGTCGCTGGCATAGACAAAGCGTGTCCCGAAGGCTGCCAGGAACTTTTTCTGATATTTCTCTATCTGTTTAATCAGTGCTATGGACTCCTCTTTATTAAAGGGCTCCAGAGGAGTCAGCTTTTCTCTGTATTTGGTAAGACCTACAGGCACTACCGACAGGCTCTTCATGTATTTGATATACATGGACAAATCGGTAATGGTGCGATCCAGCTCCGCCCCGTCGTTATAACCCTTACATAGAACTATCTGTCCGTTCATTTCAATTCCTGCTTCATACAGCATGGTCAGATAATCCAGGATACTTCCCGCGAAGCGATTTTTTAACATCTTGCAGCGAAGCTCGGGATTCGTGGTATGCACCGACACATTGATAGGAGAAAGATTATAGGAAATCAGTCTTTCAATATCCTGTCTTTTCATATTGGTCAGGGTAACATAATTTCCCTGTAAAAAAGAAAGGCGTGTGTCGTCATCCTTGAAATAAATGGTCTCTCGCATGCCGGGAGGATTCTGGTCTATAAAGCAGAAAATACAGCCGTTACTGCATCTGGAATACTTGTCCATAAGTCCTTCTTCGAAGACAAGTCCCAGGTCCTCTTCTGCATCCTTTTCTATCTCCAGCTCCCATTCTTCACCATCAGGCTTCCTGATAAGCAAGGTGATTTCTTCTGCATCTGTCAGGAACTGGTAATCGAAAATATCCTTGATTTCCCTATCATTTATGGAAATCAGCTCATCTCCGGGCTCAATTTCCATTTCCTCTGCTATGGAATTCTTTATTATACTTTTTATAAATTGAGTTTTTTTGCACTCCATAACATTTTCCTAATCAGTACAGACTAAAAGCATTCTTTTCCCAGGTTATTTCATCTCCCAGAATAGAGACTGCATCAAATCTTATATTGGTGTCCTGGGGTAATT
>JAZUHR010000252.1:0-14731 GCA_045641825.1 Lachnospiraceae bacterium | reverse complement strand
AGAATTTCTAAGCCTGGTCTTCGTGTATACGCAAGCAAGGATGAGCTTCCAAGAGTACTTGGTGGTCTTGGTACAGCTATCATCTCTACCAACAAGGGCGTTATTACCGATAAGGAAGCACGCGCACTTAACGTTGGTGGCGAAGTTCTCGCATTCGTATGGTAATTATTCACCATTATAATTTTTAGGAGGTACGGGCATGTCACGTATAGGTAAGATGCCAATCGCCATTCCTGCAGGTGTTACTGTAAGTGTGGCAGAAAATAATAAGGTTACCGTTAAGGGACCAAAGGGTACTCTTGAGAGAGTTCTCCCTGCTGAAATGATTATCAAGGTTGAGGGCGCAGAAGTTACTGTTTCCAGACCTGATGACCTGAAGAGATCCAGATCCCTTCATGGTCTTACAAGAACACTCATCAACAATATGGTTGTAGGTGTTACAGAAGGTTACCAGAAGATCCTTGAGATCAATGGTACCGGTTACAGAGCAGCTAAGTCCGGTAAGGAGCTTACTCTCACACTCGGTTACTCACATCCTGTAATTATGGTTGATCCTGAGGGTATCGAGACTGTTCTTGAAGGACAGAACAAGATCACCGTTAAGGGTATCGACAAGGAAAAGGTTGGCCAGTACGCAGCCGAAATCAGAGGTAAGAGAGGACCTGAGCCTTATAAGGGCAAGGGTATTAAGTACTCTGATGAGGTTATCAGACGTAAGGCTGGTAAGACAGGTAAGAAGTAGGAGAGGAGATAGACAATGGTAAGCAAAGAATCAAGAAGTGAAATTCGTGCTAAGAAGCACATGAAGATCCGTAATCGTTTCTCCGGTACAGCTGAAAGACCTAGACTTGCAGTTTTCAGAAGCAACAAGCATATGTATGCTCAGATAATTGACGATGTTGCAGGCAATACACTTGTAAGTGCATCCACAACAGAGAAGGAAATCAAAGCAGAGCTTGAGAACACAGACGACGTAGCAGCAGCAACATATCTCGGTACAGTGATTGCTAAGCGTGCTCTTGAGAAGGACATCACAGAGGTTGTTTACGACCGTGGTGGTTTCGTATATCAGGGCAAGATTAAGGCACTTGCTGAGGCCGCAAGAGAAGCTGGACTTCAGTTCTAAGTGGGAGGAAAACGATGAGAGATACACAAGAAACCACAAGAGTGGAAATGGAAGACAAGGTCGTTGATATCAAGCGCGTATCTAAGACCGTTAAGGGTGGTCGTAAGATGAGATTCGCTGCACTCGTAGTAGTTGGCGATAAGAACGGTCACGTAGGCGTTGGCCTTGGTAAGGCTGCAGAAGTTCCTGAAGCTATTCGTAAGGCTAAGGAAGACGCTATGAAGAAGGTTATCGAGGTTCCTATGAACGACCTCGGCAGCACACCTCATGATCTCACAGGCTTTTATGGCTCCTCCAGCGTTCTGCTGAAGACAAGCCCTGAAGGTACCGGTATCATCGCTGGTGGTCCTGCTCGTATCGTTCTTGAGCTCGCTGGCTATAAGAACATTCGTACAAAGTCCCTCGGCTCCAACAATAAGCAGAACGTAGTTATGGCTACACTTGAAGGCCTTAAGAACCTTAAGACACCTGAGCAGGTAGCTGCACTTCGTGGCGTTTCTGTTGAGCAGTTAATGTAAGGAGGAACAGAAAATGGCAGACACATTAAAGATTACTTTAGTAAAGTCCCCCGTTGGTGCTATCCCTAAGCAGAGAGCAACCATCGAGGCACTTGGCCTCCATAAGATTGGTCAGTCCGTTGAGAAGAAAAATATCAAGGCTGTAACTGGTCAGATCCAGAAGGTTAGACATTTAGTAAAGGTAGAAGAAATCTAATCAGGAGGAGTTCACAGATGAATTTAACAACTATCAGACCTGCAGAAGGCTCCACACAGTCCAATAATTTCAGACGTGGTCGTGGCCATGGTTCAGGAAACGGTAAGACAGCTGGTTACGGCCATAAGGGACAGAAGGCTCGTTCCGGTAGACCAAGACCTGGTTTTGAAGGTGGTCAGAACCCATTATACAGAAGACTCCCTAAGAGAGGCTTCAATTGTAGAAATACAAAAGAAATCATTGCAATCAACCTTGAAGTTCTTAATTGCTTCGAGGATGGCGCAGAGGTTACTGTTGAGAGTCTGATTAACGCAGGTATTATTAACAACCCTAAGGATGGCGTTAAGCTTCTCGGCAATGGCGAAATTACCAAAAAGCTTGACGTTAAGTTGAACGCATTCTCTCAGAGTGCTATTGAAAAGATTCAGGCTGCAGGTGGAAAAACTGAGGTGATTTAATGATTAAGACATTTATTAATGCACTTAAAATTAAAGACATCCGCACAAGACTGCTTTTCACACTGGTTTGCCTCGTTGTAGTAAGAATCGGTTGCCAGCTTCCTGTTCCGGGAGTTAACCATTCTCTCTTCACATCCTGGCTGGCTCAGACAAGCGGACTTGGATTCCTTGACGCTTTAACAGGTGGATCTTTTACAGAGTTGTCAATCTTTGCATTGAACATCTCTCCTTATATCACATCATCCATTATCATGCAGCTCCTCACAATAGCTATTCCAAAGCTTGAGGAGATGCAGAAGGACGGTGAGACAGGCCGTAAGAAGATCGCTGAAATTACAAGATACGTTACTATCGGACTTGCTTTATTCGAGTCTGTAGCAATGGGTATCGGCTTTAACAGAGCAGGTTACTTCGATAAGGATGCCAATGCATTCCTTACAATCCTTGTAATCACAGCTTCCTTCACAGCAGGTTCCGCATTCCTTATGTGGCTTGGTGAACAGATTACTGAGAAGGGAATCGGAAATGGTATTTCCGTAATCCTCCTTATCAATATCGTTGCAAAGCTTCCTAGCGACTACGCATCACTTTTCGAAGTATATGTAAAGAGCGCAGAAGGTTTTGTAAAGGGCGCACTTGGATTGATTATAATCGTTGCGGTTACAGCAGTCCTTGTAGTACTTATCATCCTCCTTCAGGATGCTCAGAGAAGAATCAGCGTACAGTACGCAAAGAAGATGCAGGGAAGAAAGATGGTTGGCGGTCAGTCCTCCTTCATTCCTCTCCGTGTTAATACAGCAGGTGTTATCCCTGTAATCTTTGCAGTCAGCCTTCTTCAGACTCCAATCATCATTTCTTCACTTTTAGGCTCACAGCCAAAGAAGGACGGTTCTGTTTGGGAAGAGATTCTTATGTATCTCAGCCAGCAGCAGTGGTGCAAGTTCACTACAGCAGGATATGCAAAGTATTCAGTAGGTCTTATTCTTTACATTGCACTTATTATCTTCTTTGCATATTTCTATACAGCAATCACCTTCAATCCTGCTGAGGTTTCAAACAACCTTAAGAAGCAGGGCGGATTCATTCCTGGTATCAGACCGGGTAAGCCAACAACAGAGTACCTTACAAAGGTTCTCAACAATGTCATCCTTATCGGTGCCGTTGGTCTTACACTTGTTGCACTTATCCCGATTTTCTTCACAGGAGTATTCCCTAAGGCTAATGTAAGCTTTGGTGGTACATCCGTAATCATTATCGTAGGTGTTATCCTCGAGATGATCCAGCAGGTTGAGTCAATGATGAGAGAGCGCCATTACAAGGGCTTCCTTTCAGAGGACTAGTTTAGAATTATCACAGGGGATCGCCTGGGTTCAAAAGAATCCGGGCATTCCCTTTTGTTTGGTTTTTATGGGAGGTGTTTTATGAAACTTATTATGCTTGGAGCACCGGGTGCCGGTAAAGGCACTCAGGCAAAGCAGATTGCAGCAAAGTACGGTATTCCGCATATCTCCACAGGTGACATTTTCAGAGCAAATCTGAAGCAGGGTACTGAGCTTGGTCTTAAAGCTAAGGAGTATATGGATAAGGGGCTTCTTGTTCCGGATTCACTTACACTTGAGTTGATTATGGATCGTTTTAATAACGATGATTGTGCTAATGGCTATGTACTTGATGGTTTCCCAAGAACCATTCCTCAGGCAGAGGCTTTGACAGAAGCACTTTCAAAGCAGAATGATGCTATCGACTTTGCGGTAGATGTTGACGTTCCGGATGAAGTAATCGTAAACCGTATGTCAGGACGTAGAGCCTGTCTTTCCTGTGGTGCTACCTATCACGTAGTTTTCAATGCACCAAAGACCGAGGGCAAGTGCGATGCATGTGGTGCTGACCTGGTTCAGCGTCAGGATGACAAGCCTGAGACCGTACTTAACCGCCTTTCAGTTTACCATGAGCAGACACAGCCACTTATCGACTACTACAAGGCAGCCGGCAAGCTTCGTTCTGTAGATGGTACACAGAATATGGATAAAGTATTCGAGGATATTATTGCTATTCTCGAGGCTTAGAAAGAGCTGATTAATGGCAGTTACGATTAAAAGTGACAGAGAAATACAACTTATGAGGGATGCCGGGAAGATTCTTGCAGAAGTACATGACAAAATGCAGGAAATAATAAAGCCCGGAATTACCACATGGGACATAGATAAATATGGCGAAGAACTCATAAGAAAAGCAGGATGTATTCCATCCTTCCTTAATTATGACGGCTATCCGGCCTCCATCTGCACATCTGTTAATGAGCAGGTGGTACACGGAATCCCCAGTAAAAAGAGAATTCTGCACGATGGAGACATAATCTCTCTGGATGCAGGAGTAATCTACAAGGGATACCAATCCGATGCGGCCCGTACACATGCTGTAGGAAAAATCAGCAAGGAAGCCGAGCAGCTTATAGAAGTCACCAGGCAGTCTTTTTTCGAAGGAATTAAGTATGCGAAGGTGGGACACCGCCTGAATGAAATCGGTGCGGCAGTTGAGGAATATATCACGAAGTTCGGCTACTCCAGCGTTCGTGATCTTTGCGGACACGGAATAGGAACTCAGTTACATGAGGATCCACAGATACCGAATTTCAAACAGGAAATAAGAGGCATTCGCTTACAGCCGGGCATGACCCTGGCGATAGAGCCGATGATTAACATCGGAGGCTACGAAGTAAAGTTTTTGGATGACGGCTGGACCTGTATCACTGCAGACCATTCACTGTCAGCCCATTACGAAAATACAATCCTCGTAACAGAGGGAGAACCTGAAATATTATCATTAATTCACTAACCTTGCCTGTTGGCATGAAAGGGTTTTATGGCAAAGAGCGATTTAATCGAATTAGAGGGAACCGTTGTTGAGAAGCTTCCTAACGCAATGTTCAGAGTAGAGCTTGAGAACGGACATATTGTACTTGCACACATCAGTGGCAAGCTTAGAATGAACTATATTAAAATAGTTCCCGGAGACAAGGTAACACTTGAGATGTCTCCATACGATTTAACAAAGGCACGTATCACCTGGAGAGATAAATAATCCGGGAATCGACGTGATTTGTATATTTTCCAATGTGTTTTTTGGTTGTAGAGGTTTATTTATTAAATTTTTATAACTTTAAAAAACTTCTTGCAAAGTGTAGCATTTCGGAGTATAATGCTACACGGACTTTTTTTGAAAGGAGAAAACACAATGAAAGTCAGATCTTCAGTTAAACCTATTTGCGAGAAATGCAAAGTCATCAAGAGAAAGGGTTCCATCAGAATTATCTGCGAGAATCCAAAGCACAAGCAGAGACAGGGCTAATCCCGATACCTTAAGATAAGGATCGTTTTCATGGGACGTCAATAAAAGTCGTTCCTTATAGAAACCGGTACCTTGCTTTCTGTGTTGCAATGATCTGTTCGAATTACAGGGACAGACACCGGATATTTCCGGGCAAAACTTGGATACGTCTAAGTTTTCTTGTGATACCATGAGGCTTCTATATTATATGGATGACCTTCACTGGGCAATTACCGCCTGCGTGATGACAGGTATCATTGCCAGTGCTGCGACTGTTAAAATGATTACGGTTGCGGTCATGGTTTAAAGCGGCTGGGCAGCATTATGCTGCGGTGCAGGCAAGACCTGCAAATTTCATTTTATTTTTACGGAGGTACATACACATGGCTCGTATTAGTGGTGTAGACTTACCAAGAGAGAAACGTGTAGAAATCGGACTTACTTACATCTATGGTATCGGCAGAGTAAGCTCCAATCGCATCCTTGAGAAGGCAAATGTAAATCCCGACACACGTGTTCGTGATCTTACAGACGAAGAGGTTGCAAGAATTCGTGAAGTCATCGATGCAGACTTCATGGTAGAGGGTGATTTAAGACGTGAAACCGCTCTTAACATCAAGAGACTCCAGGAAATCGGATGCTACAGAGGCATTCGCCACAGAAAGGGACTTCCTGTTCGTGGTCAGAACACCAAGAACAACGCAAGAACAAGAAAAGGCCCTAAGAGAACAGTGGCTAACAAGAAGAAGTAATCAGGAGGAATCGAAATGGCTACAAAGAAGGTTTCATCAGCAGCAAAGAAGTCTGCTAAAAAGCGTGTTAAGAAGAACGTGGATCATGGCCAGGCTCATATCCAGTCTTCCTACAACAATACAATCGTTACACTTACAGATGCCCAGGGTAATGCAATTTCTTGGGCAAGTGCTGGCGGCCTTGGTTTCAGAGGCTCCAGAAAGTCAACTCCTTACGCTGCTCAGATGGCAGCTGAGACTGCAGCAAAGGTTGCTGTTACTCAGGGTCTTAAGAGCGTAGACGTTATGGTTAAGGGACCTGGTACAGGTCGTGAAGCTGCTATTCGTGCACTTCAGGCATGCGGAATCAATGTAACATCTATTAAGGACGTTACACCTGTTCCTCACAACGGATGCAGACCACCAAAGCGTAGAAGAGTCTAATTAAGGAGGAAATTTAAATGGCTAGAAATACAGATCCAGTTTTAAAGCAGTGCCGTGCACTCGGCCTTGAGCCATCTGTTCTTGGTATCAACAAGAAGTCCAACAGAGCATTCTCCAGACAGGGCAAGAAGATTTCCGAGTACGGTGTTCAGTTAAGAGAGAAGCAGAAGGCAAAGTTCATCTACGGTGTTCTTGAGAAGCCTTTCCGCAATAACTTTGAGAAAGCAAAGAAGATTAAGACCGGTACTACCGGTGACAATATGATGATTCTCCTTGAGAGACGTCTTGACAACGTTATGTTCCGTCTTGGCTACGGCCGTACAAGAACAGAAGCTCGTCAGATCGTTGACCACAAGCAGGTTCTCGTAAATGGCAAGTGCGTTAACATCCCTTCATACCTTGTAAAGGCTGGCGATGTTATCGAGATCAGAGACACAAAGAAGTCCTCACAGAGATATAAGGACATCCTTGAGGTAACTGAGGGAAGACTTGTTCCAGCATGGCTCGAGGCAGATCATGCGAACCTCTCCGGTAAGGTTAATGAGCTTCCTACAATTGACATGATTGACGTTCCTGTAAACGCTACACTCATCGTCGAGTTGTATTCCAAGTAGGATTTGATTTTCGGGATTTTACCCGGATATCTAAAACACATTTACCAAATTATAACAAGGAGGGTCCGATATGTTTGATTTCGATTTTAAGCCGGCCAAGATTGAAGTGGTTGAAGTTTCAGAAGATAAGAAATACGGTCGTTTTGTTGTAGAACCTCTTGAGCGTGGATATGGCATTACGTTAGGTAATTCACTCAGAAGAATTATGCTTTCATCTCTTCCAGGTACAGCTGTAAGTCAGGTCAAGATTGATGGCGTTGTACATGAGTTCTCAAGCATCCCCGGTGTTAAGGAAGATGTTACTGAGATTATCATGAACATCAAGAGCCTTTCAATCAGAAATACTGCAAATACAAACGAGCCTAAGACTGCATACATCGAGTATGAGGGCGAAGGCGTAGTTACAGCAGCAGACATTATTGTTGATCAAGATATCGAAATTATCAATAAGGATCAGGTTATTGCTACTCTCAACGGTGGCGCAGACAGCAAGCTTTATATGGAGCTTACTATCCAGAACGGCAGAGGTTACATCAGCTCTGACAAGAATAAGGGAGCAGATCTTCCTATCGGCGTTATTGCTGTAGACTCTATCTACACACCTGTTGAAAGAGTAAATTTGACTGTAGAGAATACACGTGTCGGCCAGGTTACCGATTACGATAAGTTAACTCTTGATGTATATACAAACGGCACACTTGCACCGGATGAGTCCGTTAGCCTTGCAGCTAAGGTTCTCTCTGAGCACCTGAAGGCATTCATTGACCTTTCAGACCGTGCAGCTGATGTTCCTGTTATTGTACATGAAGTTCCGGATGAGAAGGAAAAAGTGCTTGAAATGAGCATTGATGAACTTGAACTTTCCGTTCGTTCCTTTAACTGCTTGAAGAGAGCCGGAGTTAACACCGTTGGTGAACTGGTTAACAAGTCTCAGGATGATATGATGAAGGTTCGTAACCTTGGTCGTAAGTCCTTAGAAGAGGTCGACGCAAAATTAAAGGAACTCGGCTTGTCTCTTAAACAGGGCGAGGAATAGATCTTAGGAGGATTTAACAATGGCAGGCTATAGAAAACTTGGCAGAACATCAAGCCAGAGAAAAGCATTGCTCAGAAATCAGGTTACAAATCTTCTTTACAACGGAAAGATTGTTACCACAGAAGCAAAAGCTAAGGAAATAAAGAGCATTACAGAAAAGATGATTACACTTGCTGTTAAGGAAATGAACAACTGCGAGACAGTAACAGTTAAGGCTAAGGTTGCCCGCAAGGACAAGGATGGCAAGAACGTTAAGGAAGTTGTTGACGGCAAGAAGGTTACAGTTTACGATGAAGTAGAGAAGGAAATCAAGAAGGATATGCCTTCCAAGCTTCACGCACGCAGACAGCTTGAGGCATATCTGTACGACGTTACAGAGGTTCCTACAACACTTGCTGGCAAGAAGAAGAACACCAAGAAGGTTGATGTTACAGAGAAGCTTTTCAATGACATCGCACCTAAGTATGTTGATCGCAAGGGCGGCTACACCAGAATCGTAAAGATTGGTCAGCGTAAGGGCGACGCAGCTATGGAAGTTCTTATTGAGCTCATCTAATAACTGAATCAGAAATTTTGACAGCCATGGGTAAAACCTATGGCTGTTTTCTTTTGCTTGTGAAAAGGCGACAAATATGGTACAATGTTTTAGTATGCACAAATATGGGGTATTTTACCCGCGACAGAGGAAGAGGCATGATTAAGGCAAAAAATCTTGCATATGAATATATAAGACGTGATGAAGAAGGCAATGTGGAAGGCGTGGTCAGAGCGGTCGATGGAGTTGATATCGATGTAAGGCCAGGCCAGTTTGTATGTATCCTGGGACATAACGGCTCAGGTAAAAGTACCATTGCCAAGCAGATAAATGCGATACTTACGCCCACGGAGGGCACGCTTTTTGTAGGCGGTATAGATGCTACTGACCCGGATAAGGTCTGGGATGTGCGTCAGGCTGCAGGTATGGTCTTTCAGAACCCGGATAACCAGATTATAGCCTCTGTAGTAGAGGAGGACGTAGCATTTGGCCCTGAGAACTTAGGAGTGCCCACAGAGGACATCTGGAAGCGCGTAGAAGAGGCCTTAAAGGCTGTCGGTATGACTGAGTACAGACTAGTATCCCCTCATCGCTTGTCGGGCGGCCAGAAGCAGCGTATAGCCATCGCAGGCGTTATGGCCATGAAGCCCAGATGCATTGTTCTGGATGAGCCTACAGCCATGCTGGACCCCGTAGGCCGTCGTGAAGTCCTAAAGACAGTCCATGAATTAAATAAAAAAGAAGGCATTACCGTTCTTCTGATTACCCATTACATGGATGAGGTTATTGACGCTGACAAAGTAATAGTTATGAATGACGGAAAGGTGGTTTTATCCGGTACACCCAGACAGGTTTTTTCACAGGTGGACAAGATGAAGGAGTACCACTTAGACGTGCCGCAGGTCACAGAATTATCCTATGAGCTTAGGAAAAACGGTGTTCCTATGCCGGAAGTCGTATTAACAATCGAGGAATTTATAGAAGGATTCAAACATGCTTGTTCTAAGTGACGTAAATTATATATACCAAAAAGATACAGCGATGGAGCGTAAGGCTGTTTCTTCCGTGAATCTGACTATTCCCGATGGCCAGTTTATTGGAATTATAGGGCACACAGGTTCCGGAAAATCCACGCTGATTCAGCATCTGAACGGCTTACTTAAGCCCAGTTCCGGCAATATTTTTTATAATGGCCGCGACATCTGGGACCCCGATTTTTCCAGGAAGGAGCTGCGTACCAAGGTGGGACTGGTCTTTCAGTACCCGGAGCATCAGCTGTTTGAGACTACAATAGTTAAAGACGTGGAATTCGGCCCCAAGAATCTGAAGCTTCCCAAGCTGGAAGTGCAGATGCGCACCTTTGACGCCCTGAAGACTGTCGGTATTTCCGATGAACTCTACGATGCGTCGCCCTTTGATCTGTCCGGCGGCCAGAAAAGAAGAGTGGCCATAGCAGGCGTCCTTGCCATGCAGCCGGAGGTATTGATTCTGGATGAGCCCACTGCGGGACTGGACCCTCAGGGGCGAGATGAGATCCTAGATGCTATATCGAACATAAAAAAGACACGAAACATTACTATAATACTCGTATCTCACTCCATGGAGGACGTGGCCAGATACGTGGAAAGAATAATAGTTATGGACCATGGGCAGGTGCGATACGACGACGCGCCGGATGCTGTTTTCAGGCATTTTGACGAATTGGAAAAAATAGGACTTGCCGCACCCCAGGTCACATACCTTACTGACAAGATGAAAAAAGCCGGATTCCCTTTGCCGGATATTGCTACCACTGTGGCAGCAGCCAAGGAAATGCTGCTTAATACTTACGAGACCGTTAAAAGACAATGATTAGAGACATTACAATAGGACAATATTATCCGGTAGATTCTTTTGTGCACAGACTGGACCCCAGAGTGAAGCTCATGGCCACCCTTGTTTTTATAGTGGTTATGTTCCTCTTCAAAAGCTTCGCAGGCTACTTAATCATAGGCGCATTCATGATTACAGCTATCAAGGTGTCACGAGTACCGGTAAAATACATGCTGAAGGGCCTTAAATCCATATGGATTCTCCTGGCCTTCACCCTGTTTTTCAACCTTTTTCTATCCACGGGCACTACCCTCGTTTCCTTCTGGAAGCTGACCATCACCTATGAGGGCCTTAGAAACGCTATTTTCATGGGTTTTAGGCTCTTCCTGCTTATCATGGGTACATCGCTCATGACACTGACTACCACGCCGAATCAGCTGACAGACGGCATGGAGACAGGGCTTAAATGGATGAAAAAAATCCACGTCCCCGTCCACGAGATTGCCATGATGATGTCTATAGCACTCAGATTCATTCCCATCCTTATGGAGGAGACCGATAAAATCATGAAGGCCCAGCAGGCCAGAGGTGCCGACTTTGAAGAAGGCAAGCTCCATGAGCGTATTAAAGCGCTGGTGCCGATTTTCGTGCCACTTTTTGTATCGGCCTTCAGACGCGCAAATGACCTCGCTATGGCCATGGAAGCACGCGGGTATAGAGGAGATGTGGGTAGGACCCAGATGAAGCCTCTTAGGTACAAAAAAAGCGATTACATGACCTATGTAGGCATGGCGCTTTTCGTTGTGCTTATCATAGCGGTGGATAAGTCGGTTATGACCTATCTGGTGCCCCTGCTTCACCTGCCATATGAAATCAGATAATCGGGAGATATATCTTTGAAAAGAGTGATGCTCACAATAGCATATGAAGGTACCAAATACTGCGGATGGCAGCAGCAGCCCAACGCCGTTACCGTAGAAGGCATCATCAATGAGGAATTAAGCCGGCTTCTTGGTGAAAAAATAGAAGTGATAGGCGCCAGCCGTACGGATTCCGGTGTTCACGCCCAGGGGAATGTCTGCGTTTTTGATACAGACACCAGGATTCCTCCTGAAAAAATCTGCTACGCCCTGAATCATTCCCTTCCCGAGGATATAGTGGTGCAGAGCTCCAAGCAGGTGCCCGACAGATTCCATCCCAGAAAGACGGAATGCGAGAAAACATACGAATACAAGATCTGGAATGCTGATTTTATACAGCCTTTCAACAGAAAATACACCCACTTCGTTTATCGCACACTGGATACCCGGAAAATGCAGGAGGCAGCGAAATGCCTGCTGGGAGAGCATGATTTCACATCATTTTGCAGTATCCATGCCACTGTTCCCGATCATATCCGCACTATTACCGAAGCAAAGGTCATAAGAGAAGGCAACCTCGTTACCATAAGGCTAAAGGGCAACGGCTTTCTCTACAATATGGTGCGAATTATCGCAGGAACACTGCTTCAGGTAGGCACCGGAGAACGAAGCGTGGAATCGGTGGAAAAGGCTCTGCTTAGCCTTAATCGTGAGGCAGCAGGCCCCACGGCACCGGCCCAGGGACTTACCCTGGTGGGGATACATTACCCGGCATTAGAAGAAGAGAAAAAAGAGGATTAAAAGATGAAATTTCAGATGAAACCCGGCAATATGCTCTATCCGCTTCCCGCGGTTATGGTTTCCTGCCAAAGACCCGGAGAGAAAGCCAATATAATTACTCTTGCGTGGGTGGGCACCATTTGCTCAGATCCTGCCATGGTCAGCATTTCTGTGCGTCCCGAGCGCTATTCTCACGCTATTATAAATGAGACCGGTGAATTCGTTATAAATCTCACCACAGAGGAGCTGGCCCGCGCCACAGACTGGTGCGGAGTTAAGTCCGGCAGAGATGTGGACAAATTTAAGGAGATGAAGCTGCACGAATGTGCATGCCCTACTGTAGCATGTCCCGGCATCGACGAGTCTCCTGTCAATATAGCCTGCCACGTTACTGAGGTAAAGCATCTGGGTAGCCACGACATGTTTATAGCCCGCGTAACAGCTGTCCAGGCAGACGACAAGTATTTGGATGCTACAGGCCGCTTCAATTTGAATGATACAGGCCTTTTGGCATATTCTCACGGCACTTATATGGGACTCGGAGAAAAACTCGGCACCTTCGGATGGTCAGTGAAAAAACAGTAAAGGATAAGCAGAGCCGAAGCCGGCGACTGCGAAGTTTTATGAAGAATTTTCGAAAAAAAATAATGCGCGTACTTATTGTGGTACTGCTTTTACAGATTATTCCGGAGTGCGCAGAAAAATTAAATAAGGAATTAACAAATCTCGCACCCCTTGATATTCCTGAATTTTCGGATGTTTTTTCGTTTGATGATTTGACACTGGATGAAGAAATAGTGGTTTCTGCCGCTCAGGATTACGGTTCACTTTTCAGTACCGACCCCGAGATTATCAGTCGTATCAATTACGCTTTTAAGAACTATGGTCCCGGAGCTTATTTTTCCAAGAACGGAAAAGCATGTACCTGTCACAGTAAAAGCATTAATCACGTGGCCAGCCCGTCATCCTGTAACTGCCTTCGTTACGTTAAGATAAACGGAAGTACCGTGGACCTTCAGGCAGTACAGTGCTACGGCTACGCTATGTACATGCAGATGTGCATACTGGGTACCACTCAGTTTAAGTCTTCCGGCAGCTTTACCTATCTCTATGCCAACGGCAATAAAGCCATGTCCGGCGTGGAGATGCAGCGCTTTTTCGTAAATAATGCCAGCCTCATTCATCCCGGCACACACATGAGATGTAAGTACGGTCAGCATTCCATCGTTATTATGGCAGTGGACTATGAAAACGGCAAGGTTACCTATATTGATAATAACTCCGTAGGAAAGTGCCAGATCAGCAATCTGACAACACTTACCTGGGACGCTTTTGCCAAGAAGTTTTCTACCATTAACTACCTGGCTGTATATAAGAAGTACTATTCCCTGTACGCAGGCGCACCGGATCCCAAGCTTATCGCTCAGATTCAGAGCAAGCTTCCAAAGCCAACACCTTCCAAGAAGCCGGCTACACCTACACCTACACCTTCTCCTGCTGATTACCCTATAGGTCTTTATCGCGTAACAGCAAAGCCTCATCTTAACTTAAGAGAGGATACATATACATCATCTAAGAAAATTGCAGAGCTGCCAACCAATCTGGAGGTTGAGATTTTCACCTTTGCCTATAATAAGGGCGGTCACCACTGGGGACTCATAGAGAATGAGGAAGGCTCGGGTTGGTCGTCCATGGGCTATTTGCAGCTCGTGGCGGAATACACGCCCACTCCGACACCTACCTACATGCCGGCCGACTTTGAGACAGGCACCTATAAGGTCAAGGCGAACAGTCTGTATGTAAGAGAGCAGCAGTCCACGAACTCGGATACCCTAGGCAGACTTACCAAGGATGCCATAGTGGATATGATGATATTTGTTATTGGTGAAAATAACAGTAAATGGGGATATGTTTCCGTGGAGGACACGAAGCTTCAGGGCTGGGTATCCATGGACTATATGGAAATAGTGCCTACAGAGGCGCCGCTACCGACCAATACTCCTACGGCCGGGCCATCACCTACGCCGACCACGGAGCCGGAGGACGTGATAGAGACTCCGACGCCTACTATTATCATTCCAACACTGACACCGACTCCGACGGAGCCCCCTAAGGACACGGGTTCTGATTCTATGAGACAGACAATTCTCATAGTGGTATTCATTGCTGTATGTATTCTGGTAGAAGGAATACTCTTCCTTCGCCTCAAAAAACAGCGTGATAAAAAATGGAGAAAAATTGATACAAAGCCAGTAAATAAGCAAGGTTTAGAGAAAATCAAATCTAAATTTAAG
>JAZUHR010000251.1:0-3999 GCA_045641825.1 Lachnospiraceae bacterium | reverse complement strand
TGTTTCTATAAAGTAAGAAAACCGAGGATGTTAATAAACATCCCCGGCACTTATTTAAATCTGCTCCAATGCCTGAGCTATATCATTGATAAGATCTTCTTTATCCTCTATGCCGCAGGACATACGTACCAGGTTCGGAAGTACTCCGCAAGCCACCAGTTGCTCGTCGTTCATCTGACGGTGAGTCGCTGAAGCCGGATGGAGACAACAGGTGCGAGCATCTGCAACATGTGTCTCGATAGCAGCCACTTTAAGGCCCTTCATAAATGTCTCTGCTGCTTTTCTGCCGCCCTTGATGCCAAAGGATACTACGCCGCAGGAACCATTAGGCAGATACTTCTTTGCCAGTTCATGATACTTATCTCCGGGAAGTCCGCAGTAGTTTACATACTCTACCTTTGGATGCTTAGAAAGGAACTCAGCAACAGCCATACCGTTTTCACAGTGTCTGGCCACGCGTACATGGAGAGATTCCAGACCCAGATTCAGGATAAAAGCATTCTGAGGTGACTGGATGGAACCGAAGTCACGCATGAGCTGTGCTGTACACTTGGTAATAAAAGCGCCCTCCTTGCCAAATCTTTCGGCATAGGTAACACCGTGATAGCTGTCGTCAGGAGTACAAAGTCCCGGGAACTTATCGGCATGTGCCATCCAATCAAATTTACCGGAGTCAACGATACATCCGCCTACGCCTGCGCCATGGCCATCCATATACTTGGTGGTGGAATGAGTCACGATATCACAGCCCCACTCGAAAGGTCTGCAGTTGATAGGAGTAGCAAAAGTATTATCTACGATAAGAGGTACACCATGAGCATGAGCAGCGCTCGCAAACTTCTCAATATCAAGCACTGTAAGAGCCGGATTGGCAATAGTCTCTCCGAAAACAGCCTTGGTGTTAGGCTTGAATGCCGCATTCAGTTCCTCTTCTGTGCAATCAGGAGAAACGAAGGTAAAGTCGATTCCCATTTTTTTCATGGTCACTGAGAAAAGATTGAATGTACCACCGTAAATGGAAGCGGAAGCCACTACATGATCACCGCAATTTGCGATGTTAAAAACAGCATAGAAATTGGCTGCCTGGCCTGATGATGTAAGCATAGCTGCAGTACCGCCCTCCAGCTCACAGATTTTGTTGGCTACGTAGTCATTGGTAGGATTCTGAAGTCTGGTATAAAAATATCCACTGGCCTCCAAGTCGAAAAGCTTGCCCATATCTTCGGAAGTATCATACTTAAAAGTAGTAGACTGAATGATTGGAATCTGTCTGGGCTCACCGTTACCGGGTCTGTAGCCGCCCTGAACGCATGTGGTGTTGATTTTCTGTTTGCTCATATTTTTGTCCCTTCTGTATCTTTGTTGCCTTAAGCAACGACTTTACTTAATATAACGCTTTAGTGTGCAAAAGTCAACGTGGTCGCACCCGGAGAAATACACTCGTTATGCTGAACTACAATTATTTCCCCTCCCAGGAATATATTTTTTCGCAGGGGTAATACTTTCCTATCTCGTGAGTAGCATACTCCACCATCTCGTGGGTAATATCCCCGTAATGGCAGGCACCCTTTTCCGTCACATAGGGAAAGGCCGTTATCTCCGTATCTCCCCATACATTTCTCATCCGCCTCAGGAAATTGTTGGAAATTCTGAAAACTCCCAGTGAAACGTCTTCTACATCCTTGGCATCTATTTCCGTAAAGACCTTCGCAAAAAGCTTCTTGTAGCTTGCTTCCCAATTCCTGTGATAAATCATAGGATCAAAGCAGAGACGCACGGGGAAGCCGGCTTTTTTGCAGGCTTTAACCGCCCTGAGCCTTTCCTCCGTCCCCGGCATATTTTTTTCAAATTTCTCACATACCTCCGTAGGAGACAGCGTCCAGGCAAAAATCACATTTTCGCACGCTCCCGCTTTTTCCTTAATTTTCTCGAAAATACCGGCATTACCGGACTTTGTGCGAACTTCAATTTTCAGATTCTCATGCTTCTTTGCAAAAGCCACCCATTTTTCCACATAATGAAGCATAGGCTCCAGGGCCAAAAGATCGGTGTCATAGGATACGCAGAGGTAGACATCATGCTCCGATAGCACCTGTTCCAGGTCCCTAAAGTATTCATCGATATTAACAAAAATAACTGTGACGCCTCTGGGATACATGCCTGACAAATAGCAGTAGGAACAGTTATAAATACAGTTTTTCACCAGGCTGGTATAGTAAAAATGGTCATTCCCGAAGCTCTGGCAAAAGGGTGCCCCCGGATAGGCTTTCGCATCATGATTTTCAGCAATGATAATGTCGCCTTTATGCTTATCCTCCAGAAAGTCGTGATTTTTTTCGTTAAAAACGTCCTTATAGTGGTGAATCCTGACTATTTCGGCATCAGAAAATTGCTTTAGTACCAACATTAAAATCTCATTATCTTCACTTACGCTTTCCTCTATGAAGATGGTTCGTTTCTTTCGCGGCAGTCCCGTTATGCAAAGTTCACGAAGCTTCCCCAGAAATTTTTTAGTCTGAACCTTGTTTAGCTTCTGCTCACTCGGAAAATCCTCTAGTGCCGCTTCCAGTATGGCAGTCAGGTCTTCACCTGTAACGCGCGCATACCTAAGGCATTGCCAAAATTCGTCCTCCATTCTGTCCGACAGACTTAAGCGCTGCATATATTTTTCTTCTATTCTTAAATCCACACTAGCAGTCATACTCTATCCTCTTTATCGCAGCTTTTACGCTTATTTCAACATATTCGTGATGCCCGAAATCTCCTTAGCCTTTAAGAGAAGCATCTTCCTGTTATTTTTAAGATATGCTGCCAGTGCTTCCTTTTCTTCCGCAGAAAAGCCCTGAGATTTCTGAATTTCACACTCCGGAAGTATGCCCTCGGCAAAATCCTGCCCTCTCTCAAACCTCACTGCCACCATAGGCTTGTTGTCCTTAGTGAGAATGGAACTTATTGTAAGCTTTACTTCATCACTCTGATTCATGTCATCCCCCTCTCTCTTTTTATCTTTCTCTACTATACCACTTGCATAAAAAAAATGCTATGAGATATCCCATAGCATTTTATCATTATTTACTTAATTTAATTAAGCGCGCTTCTTTGCTGTGAAGCCAACGAATGCTGCACCAACGAGCATTACAAGACCTGCAACTACGATAGCAACATGAGAAACACCTGTCTCTGGCTGAGGAGTAGGAGGTACTACAGCTGGAGCTGTAGAAAGAACTGCCTTACCGTCAGCGCCAAGGAACTCGATCTTGCAAACTGTAAGAGGCTCGCCCCAGTACTGTCTGATAACAAGCTGACCCTGTGTCTCAGATGCAGGGAATACAGACTCAGTATTTAAGAAAGTAATAGCATAATCATCTGTGCCATCAACCTTTGTCATTGTAAGTCTCTTATCTGCACCCTCATTACCGAACTCAGATGCCTGTGTAGAATTGGTATCGGAATTCCACCAGTTATTGGAAGGACCACCGAATGTGATTGTACCGCCGGCACCACTTGTGAAGTCAGGGTTCTTAAATGTGATTCTTACACCATATACATCACCAAATGTAACATTACCTGTCATAACTGCTAAAACCTGAAGTTCCTGAGCGTATGAACCGGGCTCATTGTTTACCCAGTCAACTGTGATGCTAGGATCAAGCTTAATAGCAACCTCGTTTGCTGCCTTAACATCAACCGGCTTAACTGCAAGTGCTACAACTGCAACTGCTGCTACAACAGCTGCTAACTTCTTAAAAATCTGCATAAATGCCTCCTTAAAAAAATACTCCTCACGAATAAAAACGTTTTTATTCGTTTGTAAAAAAATCAACTCTTTCAATTGAGTTTATGTGATTTTAACATTTCTTTTATATAAAATCAACAACTTCTAACATATTTTTTTATTTTTTTTGTGCAACAATTCAAATATAAGGGATTTCACAGGTTTCTCCCCTATTTTCTTTCTATATTTCCCTATTTTCTTCGATTAAATCAAATTGACCTGTT
>JAZUHR010000250.1:0-2784 GCA_045641825.1 Lachnospiraceae bacterium | reverse complement strand
TGTTGGGATACATTCCTACAGGTGTAGTATTAATAATAATCTGCGCGTCTGTGTGGCTCGCATATACCTCGTCGTAGGTAACGGTAGACTCGGTCTTCTGTCTGGACACAGTGATGATTTCTGCTGCTCCAAGAGAAGAGGCTACATAGGTAAGAGTCTTACTGGTACCGCCTGTACCCAGAATCAGAACTTTTTTACCGGAGACTTCGATGCCTGCATAGAGAATCATGTCGCGGGCACCGAGAAAGTCTGTATTGTAGCCATAGAGGCGGTCATTATTATTAACGATGCAGTTGACGGCACCTATTTCCTTGGCGGCCGGATCGATATAATAGAGGTAGGGGATAACATCCTGCTTGTAGGGAATGGTGACATTTATAGCCTTGAATTCCCGACCCTCCATGAAATATTTAAGGTCGGCCTTTGGAATCTCCCTAAGAATATAGTCGTAATTCGCTATTTGATTGTGTATGGTGCGGGAAAAACTGTGGCCCAGCTTTTCACCGATGAGTCCGAATTCCATTTTTATTCCGTGTATAAGTAATCTGTGCCGAAACGGCCTGCAAGGGCATCGGCGATAACGAGTGATGTTACGGAATCAACTACAGGGCTGATTCTGCGGATAATAGCGGGATCGTGACGTCCCTGGATAGTGAGCTCAGCATCCTCCTTGGTGACGAAGTTTACTGTCTCCTGAGGCTGTGAAATAGAAGGAGTAGGCTTTACTACGCAGTCGAATACTATAGGCATGCCGTTACTGATACCGCCGTTGATGCCGCCGTTATTGTTGGTGCGTGTCTTAACGGTGTCACCATCCATGTAGAATGGGTCGTTGGCAATGGAGCCGGTCATACGAGCAAAGTCGAAGCCGGCACCGAACTGGATGCCTTTAATACCGCCGATAGAGAAAATGGCGTGGGAGAGCATGCCCTCCAGCGAATCGAACCAGGGCTCGCCAACACCTGCGGGAACTCCTGTGATTGTTGTACGGATAATACCGCCTATGGAATCCTGCTGTTGTTTCATAGCCTGAATAAGGGCATTGATATCTGCTTCGGAATTGGCAGCACCACATCTTAAAATCTCAGTTTTGATAGTGATTCCTTTTTTCTGAAGAGCAGGAATGAAAATTCCACCTGCAGCTACAAGAGCTGCTGTAATACGACCTGAAAAATGGCCACCACCTCTGTAGTCCTGAAAACCGTGATATTTCTCATTGGCAGTGAAGTCGGCATGAGAGGGTCTAGCCTTTTCCTTCATTTCCGAATAGTCTGATGAATGTGTATCACTGTTTGGAATCATAATGGTAATAGGTGTACCGGTAGCACGCCCCTCGAAAACACCTGATAAAATCTGAAATTCATCTTTCTCTACGCGTGTAGTATCAAGCTTGGCATCAGGGCGACGCTTGCTTAAAAGATCAGCTATGATTTCAGGATTGACTTCGATTCCGGGAGCGAGACCATCAATGGTACAGCCAATGGCAGGGCCGTGGCTTTCACCGAAAAGAGTAAGTGTTATGCTGTTGCCGAATGTATTTTTCATAATTCGATTTCCTCCAATTTAAGCTTTTTAAACTCAAAGGATCCGATTTCTTCCACATATACGCATACAAGACCGTCTTTGGTCATTTTTTTATCGTGGGAGATAAAGTCTTTTAATTTATCCTTTTTATCCTTGAAAATTGTTTCAGTATCTGTGGGAAGATTGTATTTTTTATAGATATTAAGTAATCTTTCTTTTACTAATGGGGATGACATCTTAAGAGTACCCAGAGCTACGGCTTCACCATGGAAAAGCTGGCCGTCTGCCACTGATTCGTAGGCATGACCTATGGTGTGACCGAAATTCAGGACTCTTCTAAGACCCTTTTCCTCGGGATCCTTCTCGACTACATCCTTTTTAATAAGGAGAGCCCCTTCAATAATATGAAGCAGATCCTTCTTTAAATCGGTGCTGTCTTCGATAAAGCGAAAAAGCTCTGCGTCTGATGTGGCAGCCATCTTAATGGCTTCGGAAAGTCCTGCGGAAAGAAGTCTGTCTGACAAAGTGTCAAGAACCTCAGGGTCAATGATAACCAGGTCGGGATTTTTGAAGGCACCCACAATGTTTTTAATAGAGTCCAGATCGATAGCGGTCTTACCGCCGATGGAGGAATCCACCTGAGAAAGAAGAGTTGTGGGCACATTCACAAAGCTGATGCCGCGCATATAGGTAGCTGCGCAAAAGCCTGAAAGATCGCCCACTACACCGCCGCCAACTGCGATAACCCGGTCGCTTCTGGTGAATTTAAGCTCTGCCATCTTTTTTACTATGTCCATATAAGAGGAAAAGCACTTGGAGGCTTCGCCCTGAGGGATAGTGTAGATATAGGGATTACTTACCTGAGAGGCAATGGCTTCGGCATATTCTTTCGGTACGCCGGAATCTGTGATTATTATGTTCTTGGGAGCAGGAGCGAGATGAGACGATGCGGTCTTAAGTGCTCCGTTTTCCAGTACGATATCGTAGGATTTAATTGGATTTTTTACTGTAATTATCATAAAAGTCCCTTCAATGTATAGTTATACTACTGTGGGAGTTTACTATCATGAACTGCTTTTGTCAAGAAAAACTTTTGCGCTTTAAAGTGCTGAAATGAAACTATTTGCAGGTTTGTTTTGAAATAGGATAGCCGCAAGCTTGCTTGCAGGATATACTATTCAAAACAAAACCTGAAAAGGCTGGAGAAAACACATGAAATAGCCCGAAGCAGCGAAGCTGCGACTTACGCGAAGCGGAAGG
>JAZUHR010000249.1:0-6932 GCA_045641825.1 Lachnospiraceae bacterium | reverse complement strand
GGAAGTGTGGAATTTGTCGCAAAACTTCAGTTGGCGCTGGACAGCGTAAAGCGTCAAATGGTATGATGCAATCTCGTGATGATCTCGTGAAAACCTCGTGAAATGGTGCTTGTGAGAGCGCATGAATGTCAAAAAGTGTTGATTTTACTGTTGACAAGGAGACTTTACGGGTTTAAAATTTATAACGATATACATGTATGCAATAGTACATTTTAGATTTTTACAGAAAAGAAGGTTTTTATTATGGCTAAAATTAATCACTGCTTCGACGACCTCGTTCCCAGCTATCTTTTTGCGGATATTGCCAAAAGAGTAGCCGCTTTTACTAAGGCCAATCCCGATAAGCCCCTCATCAAGATGGGCATCGGCGATGTCACTCTCCCACTCGCTCCCGTAGTTATTGACGCTATGAAGGCCGGCTGCGATGAGCTGGGCGTAAAGGAGACCTTTAAGGGCTATCCGGACTATGAGGGCTATCTTTTTGCCAGACAGGCTGTAGCTGACTACTACAAGTCCTTTGGCGTAGATGTAGACGCTTCCGAGATTTTGATCAATGACGGTGCCAAGTCAGACGCCGGCAATATCACCGATATTTTTTCCAAGGATAATATAGTACTGGTATCAGACCCTGTATATCCCGTATATGTAGACTCCAATATCATGAGCGGCCGCAAAATTATCTACGCTGATGCCACCATCGAGAACGGCTTTTGCCCTATGCCTCCTGTAGGAGTTCACTCTGATCTGATTTTCCTCTGCTCTCCCAATAATCCTACGGGTGCAGTATTTACCACTGCCCAGTTAAAGGCCTGGGTAGACTATGCTATCGCTGAAAATGCCGTTATCTTCTACGATGCGGCCTATGAGGCTTTCATTACTGAGCCTGATATACCACGCAGTATCTTCGCCATTCCCGGTGCCAGACAGTGTGCCATCGAGCTCTGCTCCCTGTCCAAGACTGCAGGCTTTACCGGTGTGCGCTGCGGCTATACAGTGATTCCCAAGGAGCTTACCATGGATGGCGAGAATATCTACAAGCTCTGGTACAGACGTCAGTCCACCAAGTTCAACGGTGTTTCCTATCCCGTACAGTGCGGTCTCGCCGCTGTTTTCTCCGAGGAAGGCCGTAAGCAGATTCAGGAGAACATCTCCTACTATCAGGAAAATGCCCGCATCATTGCAGATACTATGGATGAGCTGGGTATCACCTATACCGGCGGCAAGAATTCACCCTATATCTGGTTCAAGTGCCCCGGCGATATGGACAGCTGGGATTTCTTCGACAAGATGTTAAATGAGATTTACGTTGTAGGTACTCCGGGTAGTGGCTTCGGTAAAAACGGTGCCGGCTGGCTTCGCCTCACCTCCTTCTCCACTCACGAGAATACCGCTGAAGCCATGAGAAGATTTAAGACCTTGAAATTCTAAAGCTTACACAGAATAATATAAAAAACAAGAGTGTCAGTACTGTTTCATGCACTGACACTCTTATTTTTTCTTCATGAAAATAATCATTTGCGCCGACTCGATCATACTTCGGCCTCCGTCCATACTGTTTTTCTGTATGTACCTGAAGGCTTCCGGTTCGGACATTCCGTCCTGCTCCATCAGAAGGGCCTTGGCCTCATCTATCAGCATCTGCTCCTCGGTAGAGCGCTTTCGGGGTCCTGAGGTCTTCTTTTTCTGTGCGGCCAGATGCCTTTGCAGCTGATTAACAGCTTCCAAAAGATCTGATTTTCTAAAGGGGAGTCGCAGACCTACCACTCTCTGGGATATAGGATCGAAATCCGAATCCCCGGTGATGATAACCATGCCGAAAAAATCCGGCAGATATTCACACATTTCATGATAGGTCATGTCCCTAAGTTTCCTGGTAGTGATTACGATTCCCGTTCCCCAGTCTCTGGCTCTTTGAAGCACCTCAGCTCCCGTTTTACAGATAAATACTGCCTCTGCAAACATGGAGTTTTCTACTGATGCTGCTATGCGGTTGGCGTCTTCTTCCTTGGGCAAAACTACAAAAATGCAGCCCATACGCGCCTCCTACATTTTAGTCAAATAGTGATTTACTTCCCAGTCTGATACCTGGATCATGTAATCATTCCACTCTTTCAGTTTAAGATCGTAATAAATGTCTGTAAGTTCTTTTCCCAACAGTTCACTTACAAAAGTTCCCTTCTTCATAATACGCAGGGCATCCTTGAGATTCTGAGGAAGATTGGTGGCATTTTTATTCTTTTCCTTGCCGGGATTACATTTTTCTTCAATGCCTGCAAGGCCTGCCACTATACAGGAAGCAATGGCCAGATAAGGATTCGCAGATGGATCCGGGAATCTCACCTCCACCTTGGCATCTCCGCAGAAATTACTGTACTTAAGGGCAGTATCCTCTCCTCTCATACACCAGTCCACCTTGGAGGGTGCCTGGAAGCCTGAAAGCATTCTCTTGTAGGAATTTACCAGAGGATTGGTCAGTACGCACATATCAGCGGCGTTTTTCATAACACCGCCCATAAAGGCGGCTGCTTCCTCTGTCATGCAGTTTTCGTCTGCCCCTGCAAAGATATTCCTGCCATTTTTCATAAGTGAAATTTTAAGGTGCATGCCTGAGCCTGCCATATCAGCTCTGGGCTTGGGCATAAAGGTAGCGTGAAGGCCGAAGCGCTTGGCGATAGATCTGATAGCGAATTTGAAGGTCATTATATCATCCGCTGTCTGCAGAGCCTCTCCTCCTACGAAATCGATCTCGTGCTGGGCAGGTGCCATCTCATGATGGGAGGACTGAATCTCAAAGCCCATTTCCTCCAGTGTAAGCACCATATCACGTCTTACATTCTCACCGAAGTCCACCGGACCTACGTCCAGGTAACCGGCACTCTCGTGTGTAATGGTGGTAGGCGCGCCATTATCATCTGTATGGAAGAGGAAAAACTCGATTTCCGGCTCTACCATAACCGTATAGCCCGCCTTAGCAGCCTTCTTTACCACGTTTTTCAGAATGGTACGAGGGCTCATATAGAAGGGCTTACCGTCCTTATCGCAGACATCACATATAATCTTGCATACCTTGCTCTGCTGGGGTCTCCAGGGGAGAGTTACGTAAGTATCGTAATCCGGGCAAAGGAAGAGATCCACATCCGGCTCGTATTTATCGTCAAAAAGCACGGACGACTCTATAGGATACAGGCCTGTAATCACTCTCTCCATCTGGCCGGGCGTTACAGCTATATTTTTCAGATTACCGAAAAAGTCCGTAAATTGAAGACGGATAAATTCCACGTCGTCCTCTTGGATAAGTTGCATAATTTCCTGTTTTGTTCTCATTTTTAACTCCTTTTCCTATAGGGATTATGAACTTTAATCAAAACAGACGCCAAAAGACCTGCCACACGGCAAGCCTCCTGACGCCTTTGTCTCACATTATTGCAGGCGGTAAAGCCTGTCCTATTAACAATGGAGACATTTTAACATATTTCCTTTTTCCTGTAAATAAAATTGCCCTTAAGAATTAGAGGTTTGTGTATCCCATCAGGGATTCGTCCACTTCCTTGGCCACAGCTCTGCCCTCGGCTATAGCCCATACCACCAGAGACTGACCTCTGTGCATATCGCCTGCCGTAAAGACTGTGTCCATATTGGTCTTGTATCTGCCTTCCTCAGTAGCCACATTTCCTCTTGCGCTTGCAGATACCTTGAAGCTGTCCATGAGATACTCCTCGGCTCCCAAAAAGCCTGCTGCAATGAGCACCAGATCCGCAGGAAGTTCTTTTTCACTGCCCGCTATCTGCTTCATGGTCGTTTTACCGGCTTTGTCACGCACCATCTCTACCTGCACGGTCTTTACTGCGGTGAGGCAACCCTTTTCGTCCTTGACGAATTCAGTAACTGTGGTCTTAAAGATACGAGGGTCATGACCATATACATATGCTGCTTCCTCCTGGCCATAATCGGTCTTAAGGACCTTGGGCCACTCAGGCCATGGATTTGACTCTGCGCGGCTTTCAGGCGCTGCAGGCATCATTTCCAGCTGTGTAACGCTGCCGGCTTCAAGTCTCACGCAGGTGCCCACGCAGTCGTTACCGGTATCACCGCCACCGATAACCACTACATTTTTACCCTTCAAGCTGCCGAAGGAAAATCCCTTGTAGTTAATGACCTTGGCGCTCTCATAATCGCAGTCCATAAGTCTTTTGGATACCTCTGACAGGAAAGGCACTGCAAAATATATGCCCTTGGCGTCACGGCCCGGAGCCTTGATATCACGAGGCTTCGAAGCACCGCCGCAAAGAATTACCCTGTCGTACTGTTTGGTCAGCTCTTCGCCTGTTATATCCACGCCCACATTCACGCCGCACTTAAATTCTATCCCGGCATCGCTCATAAGCTTCACTCGCCTGTCGATGGAGCGCTTGTCCAGCTTCATATTGGGGATACCGTATCTCAAAAGTCCGCCCGGTCTGTCGCTTCTCTCATATACCGTAACATTATGTCCTCTGCGATTAAGAAGCTGGGCTGCAGCCAGTCCCGAAGGACCGCTGCCTACTATAGCTACACTCTTTCCGGTACGCACCTGCGGAGCCTCCTCCTGCACCAGATCATGTGAAAAAGCATAATCGATAATGCTTCTCTCATTGGCTCTGGTAGATACTGCTCCGTCAAAAATGCTGCAGGTACAAGCCGCTTCGCAAAGCGCCGGACATACGCGGCTGGTAAACTCAGGAAAAGAATGCGTCTTGGCAAGTCTTAAATAAGCCTGCTCAAAATTCCCCAGATATACCAGTTCATTGGTCTCGGGCACCAGATTGTGCAGGGGGCATCCGGATGCCATCCCCGAAATCATACTTCCCGACTGGCAGAAGGGCACGCCGCAGGCCATACATCTGGCAGCCTGCTTTATGGCATCCTCACTGCTGTTTCCTCTGTGAAATTCCTTAAAATCCTTAATTCTGATTTCAGGCAGAACAGAGGCTTCACTTTTTCTTTCATATTCCAAAAATCCTGTTGGCTTTCCCATAATCCGCTCCTACTTCTGGCTGGCATAAAATGCTTCAATCTGTGCTTCGCCTATACTCATGCCACGCTCAATATAATCCTCTGTCAGCTGTACAATTCTCTTATAATCTACAGGAATAATCTTCTTGAACTTGGGAAGATATTCTGCAAAATCCTTAAGAATTGCCTCTGCCTTTTTGGAGCCTGTGAATTCAAAATGCTTTGTAAGAAGAGTACGAAGTTCCTCTCTGTCTGCCTTATGCTCCACCTTTTCCATGAGCACCATTTCTTTATTCATATTTCTGTAAAGTGAACTGTCCTCATCCAGTACGTATGCTACGCCGCCGCTCATACCTGCCGCAAAGTTCTTGCCTGTAGGTCCTATGATAACAGCTGTACCACCTGTCATATACTCACAGCCATGCTCGCCTACGCCCTCTACTACAGTCTTGGCACCGGAATTTCTTACACAGAAACGTTCACCTGCCTGACCTGCAATAAAGGCCTCACCTGATGTGGCACCGTAGAGAGCCACGTTACCGATGATGATATTGTTTTCAGCGTCATATGAGGCTTCCTTGGGCGCTTTTACGATGAGTCTGCCACCTGATAAGCCCTTGCCGAAATAGTCGTTGCTGTCGCCCGTGAGGTCCAGAGTCATGCCCTTCGGAATAAAAGCACCGAAGCTCTGTCCGCCTGCGCCCTGACAGTTGATTTTAACAGTGTCCTCCTCCAGTCCCTCATGGTGGTATCTGGTAATCTCCGCTCCCATCAAAGTACCGAAGGTTCTGTCGATATTGGAGAGACTAGCGGTAAGCTCGATCTTTTCCCCCTTCTTAATAGCATTCATGACCTTCTTATTCTGCATGAGGAGCTGATCTTTTCTGCTCTCCAGCTCAAAATCATAATTGTATTCAGGGCAATATGTATTGCTGCCGTCATATTTAACGCCGATAATGCGCTTCAAATCAATCTTCGCGTCATTTTCAGAGAGGTCGTCACGTTTCTTCAATAAATCAGTGCGGCCCACCAGTTCTGACACTGTACGCACGCCCAGACGTGCCATATATTCACGGTGTTCCTCCGCAATAATCTTCATGTAGTTTTCCACATACTCAGGCTTACCGATGAAGCGCTTTCTGAGTTCCGGATTCTGGGTAGCCACGCCCATAGGACAGGTATCCAGATTACATACTCTCATCATTACACAGCCCAATGTTACCAGCGGAGCTGTAGCAAAGCCAAATTCCTCAGCACCCAGAATAGCCGCTATAGCCACGTCACGACCTGACATAAGCTTACCGTCGGTCTCTATCACCACCCTGTTTCTCAGGCCGTTCTGGATAAGTGTCTGATGTGCTTCAGCCAGACCCAGTTCCCAAGGGAGGCCTGCATTATGGATAGATGAAAGAGGTGCTGCACCTGTACCGCCGTCATAGCCGGAAATAAGAATAACGCCTGCACCTGCCTTGGCTACGCCGGCAGCGACTGTACCTACGCCTGCTTCAGAAACCAGCTTTACGGAAATTCTGGCGTCTTTATTGGCATTCTTAAGGTCGTAAATCAGCTGAGCCAGGTCCTCGATGGAGTAAATATCATGATGAGGTGGCGGTGAAATAAGGCTTACACCCGGTGTTGAATGACGTGTCTTTGCGATCCATGGGTAAACCTTTTTACCCGGCAAATGTCCGCCCTCGCCCGGCTTGGCGCCCTGAGCCATCTTGATTTGAATTTCCTTTGCGCTTACCAGATATCTGGAGGTAACGCCGAAACGTCCGCTGGCCACCTGCTTGATAGCGGAGCTTCTGTCGTGATCTGTACCTGCAGATTCCAGTCGCTCGTCGCTCTCACCGCCTTCACCGGAATTGGACTTACCGTGAAGTCTGTTCATGGCGATAGCCAGAGCCTCATGGGCTTCCTCAGAGATGGAACCATAGGAC
>JAZUHR010000248.1:0-5951 GCA_045641825.1 Lachnospiraceae bacterium | reverse complement strand
AATACATCCAGACGCATGTCTCTGATTATTTCCTGACGTTCCAGGGTATCTACATCGGAATGCAGGTATTTTACCCTGATTCCCACTTCCCTCATGTAATCCGTCAGGTCTTCCGCCATTTTTTTCGTAAGTGTGGTGACCAGTACCTTGCCTTTTTCCGATACAGTCTTTCTGATTTCACCTATCAGATCGTCTACCTGGCCCTCGGTAGGTCGCACCACCACTTCCGGATCCAAAAGACCGGTAGGTCTGATAATCTGTTCTGCCCGTAGCAGTTCATGCTCAGCCTCATACTTGGCGGGAGTCGCGGACACACACAGCATAGTGCTGATATGGCTTTCGAATTCTTCAAAGTTCAGAGGACGATTGTCCTGTGCTGAAGGCAGACGGAAGCCGTAATCTATAAGGGTCTGTTTTCTGGAACGATTACCGTTAAACATACCGCCTATCTGGGGAATAGTCATGTGGGACTCATCAATAATCATGAGGAAATCCTCTGGGAAGAAGTCCAAAAGAGTATAGGGCGCCTCTCCCGGCTTAAGTCCCGACAGATGCATGGTATAATTCTCAATCCCGGAGCAAAAACCGGTCTCCAGCATCATTTCGCAGTCATAGCTGGTACGCTCATAGATACGCTGGGCCTCTAAGAGTTTTCCTTCAGACTTGAACCATTTTACTCTCTCGTCCAGCTCCTCCTCAATGTCGTGAACAGCCTTCACCAGCTTGTCTTTTTCCACAACATAATGAGAGGCAGGATAAACATCCGCATGGGTCAAATGGCACTTAACTGTACCTGTCAGCACATCAAACTCCGACAGTCTGTCTATCTCATCTCCAAAAAATTCTATACGAAGTCCGGTATCAGTAGACGCGGCAGGAAAAACCTCTACAGTATCTCCACGCACTCTGAAGCACCCTCTTTTAAAATCCATATCATTTCTGCTGTACTGCATGGCAGTAAGCTGTCTCAGCACATCATCCCTATCCAGTTCAGCACCTTCTCTCAGTACCAGACTCATACCTTGATATTCCTCAGGTGAACCGATACCGTAGATGCAGGATACTGATGCCACGATGATGACATCCTTTCTCTCCGAAAGCCAGTCTGTAGCCGAATGACGTAGCTTATCTATCTCATCGTTTACAGACGAATCCTTCTCTATATATGTATCATTCTGGGGCACGTAGGCCTCGGGCTGATAGTAATCGTAGTAGGAGACAAAGTACCCCACCGCATTCTCCGGGAAGAACTCCTTCATCTCGGAATAAAGCTGAGCCGCCAGTGTTTTATTGTGTGCGATTATAAGTGTGGGCTTCTGCAGGGCCTGTATGACATTGGCCATGGTAAAGGTCTTGCCGGAGCCTGTTACGCCCAGTAGTGTCTCAAACTGATTGCCCTCTCTGAAGCCGTCCACCAGCTTTTTTATAGCCTCAGGCTGGTCTCCTGTGGGCTGATATTCCGAATGAAGCTTGAATTCCATTTTATCCTTCCTTAAGCAAAATAAGCTTTGCCTGCTTTATGTCACGTCCCTCGTAGGCGCCTATGCCACCCGTGTTGGGATTGGCCAGAATGCCTACATAGTGACCGAATTTATCTGTCATATCCTTGTGTATCTTTTCGTCACCCACACTGTAACGAAGTCCTATCTGCAGAGGATGTGTATGGGCAAACCCCAGAAATTCCAGACTGTCGTCGCCGTATTTTTCCCGGATGACACTGGTCCTGCGCTCTGCCTCCGCTACCACCTCGCTGTTAAACACAGACATAAACGGCCCCAGCGACTTCATATGTGATGAAAAGACATATTTTACCGCATAAGCATCTCCGTAGCGCTTTCCTACCAGTCCCACCTGCTTTTCATACAGTGGCAGCTGCTTAATGCCCATCCCGAAATACTCATATATTTTCTGCCTGGCCACAGGCTCCACGTATACGGGTGTGCCGCCGACAGGTCCTACTTCGCAGGCAATCAATCGCTTGTATTCGCTTCTGATTTTCTTCCTGTAATCATTTTCTTCTTTGCAAAACATGTCTCGGTAGCAGAAGTTCGGTCTCTCCTTCTCAAAATCCCAGGAATGCAGGCTGTCACCCTTGCACTCGCTGAAGAAACGGCACTTTTCGCATTTGGAAAGAGCTCTGTTTCTGGCAAAAGAAAAGCCCTCCTTCCATACTGCCGAAAAGCTGTCGTGTCTGATATTTCCCTGAATAAGCTCCGGTCTTCTGGGCACATTTGGGCACACGAAAATATCACCGTTATTCAGGATGCTTGCGAAATGAGTACCGGCATTACATACAAATCGGCGTCCGTCCAGCTTTTCTCCAAAGTAGTGGCAGCAGTTCCACACTACCGGCGTGCGGTGCTGTCTGTTCCAATCATTTACGAAATCCATGGCAAATTGCAGGTCTTCTGCGGTAAGCAATAGGTCTGCATGTTGAGTGGCTCTGCCTATGGGGTCGATGCTGCCGGTCCTTATACTGTCCAGCCCCCAGGTATCCAGCTCGGCAAAAAGTGCCGGCATCTCCTTGATATTTTTCCTGTTCTGTGTAAATGTAACCTGAATGTGCTCCAGAAAGTCCGCCTGCTTAAGCAGCTTCACGGCCTGCTTTATTTTTTCGAAGGAGCCCGGCAAATGTCTGAGCGTCTCGTGTGTCTCGGGCAAACCATCAACAGAAATCGTAATGGTCTTCATGCCGGCTGCTTTCATCCTGTCCACCGTATCTGCAGTAATCAGGCTGCCGTTGGTGACCATCCCCCAGTCAAAGCCCATAGCGGTGATTTCAGTCATAATTTCAAAAAGGTCCCTCCGCATAAGCGGCTCACCACCGGTAACATTCACCATGGCATCAGTGCCAAGATGTTCTTTAATATCGCAAAAAGCCGCCAGGATATCCTCGCGGCTAAGCTTTTCTTTTCCGTTTATGTCGCAGCTGCTGCCACAGTGGTCGCAGGCTGCATTGCATTTTTCAGTAATCTCAATAAGTACTGTACGTAAATCGTTCATCTGAATATTTTACTCATTTTCCTAAGCTGGAGCTTCTTCACGCGCTTGGAGTTGGGGCAGCCGTACATCGGGACATCATCACCGCGATTTATAACATTGCCGATTGGAGTATTGTCGGTGCTTCCAACACATGAGACTATACCAATCGCTGCGGTAATAGCCAGCCATATTGTAGCAATAATTGTCACAATTTTCAACTTCTTGTTCATATTCCCTCCTGTATTTGCCTTGTTCTCCTGTTTATTAAAAACGGGCGGTACCGAAATACCACCCGTTTCAGTACATAGTTTAGTTATTCTTCATGTTCTTTTTAGCTTCTTTATGCTGACGCTCAGCCTCTTTTTCATCGGCTGTCTTGGGAGCAAATGCGATTTTCATTGCTCTCTTTATAGCATAAGGTCCGATCTTCTTGAACTTGTCCTCAGCCTTCACCATTCTGGATGCATTAGGATGTGTTCTGTGAAGCTTGATGGCATCAAATTCACACTTAGTGGTACATACGCCGCAGCCGATACACTTATTCTCATCTACCACGGAAGCACCGCACTTTAAGCATCTTGCGGTCTCAGCCTTTACCTGCTCCTCTGTAAGAGTCTTCTTGGGGTCCTTAAAGGTGCCCTTCTTGGAGTCATCTACGCCCTCCTCCTGACGGCCTGCATGGTCGTAATCCACGAATGTGGCCAGGTCCTCCTTGTCCAGCATGATGAAATCACGTCTGTTACGTCCGATGGTAAGAGATGCATTCGGATGAACAAATCTGTGGAGTGATTCAGCCACGCACTTACCGCGCTCGATAGCCTCGATGGCAAAGCCCGGACCTGAGAAGGTCTCACCGGATACAAAGATATCAGGTGTCTTGGTCTGGTATGTGAGATTATCAGCTACAGGGTAATTGCCGTGCCAGAATTCGATGTCCTCGCCCTTAAGTAGGTCACCCCACTCAATGCCCTGACCTACTGCGAAAACAATGTGCTTGCATTCAACGGTAATGGTCTCATTTTCATCGTAAACAGGTGAGAACTTATTGGTCTCGGGATCGATGGTACGGAGGCACTTTTTAAGTACGAGGCCCTTTACTGCGCCATTCTCATCTACCAGTACTTCCTTTGGTCCCCAACTGTTGTTAATCTCGATACCCTCTGAAAGAGTTTCCTCGATTTCTGATTTATTGGCCGGCATGCTGTCTCTGTCTTCCAGACAGAACATCTTGACTGATGCAGGGCTAAAACGAACTGCAGTACGTGCAGCATCTACCGCTACGTTACCGCCGCCGATAACCACTACATCGCCCTCCAGCTTCTGATTCTGATTCTCGGTAGCATCATGCAGAAAATCAATAGCTGACCAGGTATTAACCGCTGTGTCACCCGGTACGCCCGGACGACGACCGGCCTGAAGACCGATAGCGATGAGGAAGGCCTCGAAGCCCTCATCACGAAGCTGCTGTATGGTGATATCCTTACCCACCTCTACGCCGCATTTAATCTCTACGCCAAGTTTTCTGATAACATCAATCTCCGCATCAATAACATCCTTCTCCAGGACGAATGATGGAATACCGTAAGTAAGCATACCGCCGGGACGCTTATTTTTCTCGAATACTACAGGCTTGTAGCCCTTGGTAGCCAGATAGAAGGCTGCGGAAAGACCTGCGGGGCCTGCACCGATAATGGCAATCTTCTGGTCGAAATGATCCAGTCTGTTAGACGGAATAACTACAGGAGGAATATATCTGGTATCCGCCTTAAGATCCTGATCGGCGATGAACTTCTTGATAGCGTCGATAGATACAGCCTCATCGATAGTGCCTCTGGTACATGCCTGCTCACAGCGCTTGTTACATACGCGACCGCATACAGCAGGGAATGGATTATCCTTCTTGATAAGAGCTAAAGCATCCTGATAGCGGCCCTGAGCTGCCATACGGATATAGCCCTGTACTGCTACATGGGCAGGGCAGGCTGTCTTACAAGGCGCTGTACCTGTGTCATAGCAATTCTTACGATTGTTATCACGGTAATTTTCATCGTACTTGTCCTTGCCCCAGTGAACCTGATCAGGCAGAACAGTCTTGGGATACTCTACCTCTGTACCATCCTTCTTGCAAAGCTTCTGGCCCAGCTTGACAGCACCTGCAGGGCAGTACTCTACGCACTTACCACAGGCTACACAGTCCTTGGCTTCTACACGGGCTGTGTATGCGGATCTGGACATGTTAGGTGTATTGAAAAGCTGTGAGGTACGAAGGGCGTTACAGATATTCACGTTACAGTTACAGATACCGAAAATCTTGTTTTCACCGTCGATATTGGTAATCTGGTGTACAAAGCCATTATCCTCGGCTATTTTCAGAATACGCATAGCCTCTTCGTAGGTGATGTCGTGGCCCTTACCCGTCTCTCGGGAATAATCTGCGAAATCGCCTACACCGATACACCAGTTCATCTCGTCATCGGCACAGCCCTCACCCAGAGCAGCACGGCTGACACGGCAGGAGCACTGGCCTACGCCGATATGACCCTCGTACTTTTTAAGCCAGTAGGAAAGATGCTCTATATCCACAGACTGGTTCTCCATGGAAATAGCCTTCTCTACGGGAATAACGTGCATGCCGACACCTGCACCACCCTCGGGAATGAGGTGTGTAAGGCCGTCAAGGGGAATAAATGTCATACGCTCAAAGAAGGATGCCAGTGCAGGATGCTCTTTGAGTCTGTTATTGCTGGGCTCACCCGGTACAGACTCTTCCATGTTGAAAAGCTCTGCCGAACCCGGTACGAAAAGAGGAAGAATATATCTTCTCTCGCTCTGAGGTGCAGTACGACCGTTATGATCGTAGTGATTGCCGTAATCGTACTCTATAAGTCCGATATAAGCCATATCATCAAGAAGTTTCTGAAAAGCCTCTTTGTCCTTTGCTTTTTCAGGGTTTAATTTGCAAAGTTCGT